>JAGQIT010000058.1 GCA_020431135.1 Myxococcales bacterium
GCGTCGTCGAGGCACACGAGCTCGAGCCAGCCGTTGCTGCACATGCGCTCGACGTTGCGGCTGACCGTCGACGCGTCCATGTGCATGCGCTGCGAGAGCTCGTTCGGCGTGATCCCGCCGCTCTCCATGACCACGACCATCGTGTTTAGCTGGGCGATGCGGATCCCGTGAGGACGCAGCGCCTCGTCGTAGATCCGCGTAATGGCGCGGTTGATCACCCGCAACCGATACGCGGCGCAATCCTGCGTAATCCGCTCCGCAATCGCCCCTGCGCTCGGTTTCGCGCGCTTCCCGCCCATCGCTTTGCATTCTATCGGAGCCCCCTCCACGGTCAACCAGAGAACTGCGCCCAAGAGCGCGCTAGCGGCTCATATGCGCGGTTTTGTAGATGCAAGCAAAACGACCATGGTCCTCGGGACAGGACGAGCGCGGGGGCCCTCGGCGGGCGCTCGCCCCCAGGTCGCCGGCGCCCCCGGCGGGCGGCGCCGCAAAAGTTGGCGGCCGCCGGGGTCCGGGTAGGATGCCCCTCCGTGCCCGCCGAGACGCCCGCTGAGCCCGCCCCGCGGGCGTCGCCCCCCGCCCTGTGGACCGGCACCACCTACTTCGCCGAGGGGCTGCCGTGGTCGATTCTGCACCAGATCGCGGCCGAGTTCTTCACCGCCATCGGCCTCCCGGCTCGCGAGGTCGGGTACACATCCGCGCTCCACCTGACGAGCACGCTCAAGTTCGCCTGGAGCCCGCTGGTCGATCTCTTCGGCACCCTCCGCCAATGGATGATCGCCACGCAGGCGGCGATGGGGATCGCCGTCGGCCTCGCCGCGGTCCTCGCCGAGCGCCTCGTCCTCGACCCGAGCGTCGGCACCGGGTCGATCTGGGCGATCCTCGTCCTCATCGGCGTCCTCTCGGCGACCCACGACATCGCCTGCGACGGCTACTACATGGACGCCTTGGACAAGGACGACCAGGCCCGCTACTCGGGGGTCCGGGTCGCGGCCTTCCGGGCGGCGATGCTCGTCGGCTCGTCGGGGCTGGTCTACCTCGGCGGACGCCTGAGCTGGCTCCTGGCCTTCGGCGCCGCGGCGGCGCTCCTCGGCGGCCTCGCGCTCTTCCACCGCCTGCTCCTCCCGCGCGGCGAGAACGAGCGCCCGGATCGCGGCGCCGCGGCGCCGACGGTCGAGGCCGCGGCCGCCGATCCCGAGGCCGACCAGGCGACGGCGCGGACCGAGGATCCCGCGGCGGGCGCGGGCGCGGGCGCGAAGGGGAGCGCCGTCGGCCACGTCCTCGACGCCTACCTCTCCTTCCTCACGCAGCGCCGGGCGCTCTTCGTCATCGCCTTCATCATCTCCTTCAAGCTCGGCGACGCGCTGATGTTCAGCATGTCGAAGGTGCTCTTCCGCGACCTCGGGGTGACGACCGAGATCCGCGGCGTTCTCAACGGCTTCGGCACGGTCGCCAGCATCGGCGGGGCGATGCTCGCCGGCGCCTGGATGGGGCGCGCGAGCCTGACCAAGGCGCTGCCGCCGATCGCCCTGGCGATGGCCGCGAGCGAGCCGCTCTACCTCGTCCTCGCCGGCGACGTCGCGCCGCTGAAGATCGCCGCCGGCCTCGAGGCGCCGCGGGCCGTCCTCGCGGTGATGGAGCCGTCGCGCGTCGCCGTCGGCGGCGTCCTCGTCCTCGAGCAATTCCTCGGCGGCATGGCGACCGCGGCCCAGATGGTCTTCATCATGCGCCGCTGCCACCCCGACCATAAGGCGGCGCACTTCGCCTTCGCCACCGCCCTCTACGCCCTCGCCCAGACGATCACCGGGACCTACTCGGGGGTGCTCTACGAGACCCACGGGGCGCTGGCCTTCTTCGGCGTCGCCAGCCTCGTCTGCGCGCCGTGCCTGCTCCTGCTGCCGCTGATCCCGACGCACGCGGACGCGGCCAGGGGCTAGCCGCCCGTCCTAAAAGACAGACCGCCTGCGACGGCGCAGACGCCCGTGAATCGGCCGCGGCGCGCCGTCCATTGGCGCCTGCGCGCGTGGCGGCCGCGGCGGTCTCCGCTATGCTCCCGTGCCTTGCTGGCCATGACCCACGCCCTCGCGGACCTCGGGATCATCCTCGCGGTGGCCGGCCTCGCGAGCGTCGTCCTCCAGCGCCTGCGCCAGCCCGCGGTCCTCGGCTACCTCCTCGCCGGGCTCCTCCTCGGGCCGCACCTCCTGACCCAGATCACCGTCGACGTCGAGCTCACGCACAGCCTGAGCGAGCTCGGCGTGATCCTGCTGATGTTCTCGATCGGCCTCGAGTTCCGCCTGCGCAAGCTCCTCCAGGTCGGGCTCTCGGGCGGGCTGACGGCGCTGATCGAGGTCGGCCTGATGGTCAGCCTCGGCTTCCTCGTCGGTCAGGCCTTCGGCTTCACCCCGGTCGAGGCGCTCTTCATCGGCGGCTGCCTCGGGATCTCGAGCACGATGCTCGTCGCCCGCGCCTTCGCCGAGCAGCGGGTCGACGCGCCCTTCGTCGGGGTCACCTACGCGACGCTGATCTTCGAGGACATCCTGGCGATCGTTCTCCTCGTCGTCCTCACGGCGGTCGCCTCCGGCGAGGGCCTGAACCCGCGCGAGCTCGGCGTCACGCTCGGGCGCCTCTTCGGCTTCCTCTCGCTCCTACTCGCCGGCGGCCTCCTCTTCGTCCCGCGCTTCGTCCGCTGGGTCGCCGCCCACTTCAGCGCCGAGACCCTCCTCGTCGTCTCGGTCGCGCTCTGCTTCGTCCTCGCGTCGATGGCCGAGACCGCCGGCTACTCGGTCGCCCTCGGCTCCTTCCTCGCCGGGATCCTGATCGCCGAGTCCGGGGCGTCGCACGCCGTCGACGCGGTCATCGCCCCGCTCCGCGACATCTTCGCCGCGATCTTCTTTATCTCGGTCGGCACCCTCCTCGATCCGACCGAGGTCCTCGACCACTGGCCGCTCGTCCTCGTGCTCACGGCGCTCGTCCTCGTCGGCAAGACCTTCGGCGTGACGATCGGGGCCTTCCTCGCCGGCAACGGCCTCAAGCGCTCGCTCCGCGCCGGCATGAGCCTGGCGCAGATCGGCGAGTTCGCCTTCATCATCGCCGGCCTCGGGGCGTCGACGGGGGCGAGCCGCGGCTTCCTCCTGCCGGTCGTCGTCGCCGTCTCCTGCCTCACCGCCCTGACGACGCCGGCGATGATCCGCGTGTCGGAGCGCGTCGCCGCCGACATCGACCACCGCCTGCCGCGGCCGCTGCAGACCGCGACCTCGTTCTACGAGGCGTGGATCGAGACCCTGAGCGCGCGCAAGGTCGCGCCGTCGCAGCAGCGGCGCCTCCGCGGCCGCCTCCGCCTCCTCGCCGTCGACGTCGCGCTCCTCGTCGCCGTCGTCGTCGGCCACGGCCTCTTCGGCGCCGAGCTGGCGCGCGCCCTCTCCCCCGGCGTCGGCGCGGCCGAGACCGCGCGCTGGGGCGTCTTCGCCGTCGTCGCGCTCCTCGCCCTCTTCCTCGTCGTCGCGATCCTCCGCCAGGCCCACCACATCGGCGAGGACCTCGCGGCGCGCGTCGTGCCCAAGCGGACAGGCGACGGCGCCGACCTCAGCCGCGCCCCTCGCCGCGCCCTCCTCCGCCTCCTCGAGGTCGCCATCGGCCTCGGCCTCGGCCTCCCGCTGGTCGCGGTGCTCTCGCCCTTCCTCCCCTTCTCGAGCGCGGCGATCGCCCTGGCGCTCGTCGTCGCGGCGCTCTGCGTCGCCGCCTGGCGGACCCTCGGCAACTTCCAGGGCCACGTCCGCGCCGGCACCGAGCTCGTCGTCGAGCTCCTCGCGCGCCAGGGCGAGGCGGGCGTGAGCGCCGACGCGGCCGACCCCGGGGCGAGCGCGCTGCGTCCGCTCGAGCAGGTCCGCGAGCTATTACCTGGCTTTCCAGACATGGAGGCCGTCGAGCTGCACGCGGGCGATCCGGCGATCGGCGAGAGCCTCGCCTCGCTCAACCTCCGCGCGCTCACCGGGGCGACGGTGATGGCGATCGCCCGCGAGGGCGCCGGCCTCGTCCTGCCGAGCGCCGGCGAGGTGCTCCACGTCGGCGATCGCCTGGCGCTCGGCGGCTCGGCCGGGGCGATCGCGGCCGCGCGGGCGCTCCTCCGCGACGACGACGCGGCGCGAGGCGGCGAGTCGAGCTAGGCGCTCGAGCGAACTCTCCGGTGCGAGTGTTCGAGGGTCCTCGCAACGCAGCCGGCGTCGACGCGCTCGAGCGCGGCGACGACGCGCGAGTCTCCGAGGCGTACGGGCGTGCGTGACGACGGCGCGCGCAGCGGAGGGCCACGCGGCCCGCCGCCTCGACGCGGCTCACGACCTCCCCCGACCTGCAGCGCACTCAGAGTGAGCCCCGGATCTCAGGCGAAGTTCCACGCCTCCGGGAGGTCGGCGCCGCAGAGGTCGCAGACGAACCACGCCTCCTTCACCAGGTTGCGCTCGCCGCACCTCGGGCAGCGGCGGAAGGTGTAGGCGACGGTCAGCTCGGCGGGCGCCGGGATCTCGAGGGCGCCGAGGGCCGCGCGCAGCGAGCTCCAACAGTCGGGCTCGGGGCAGTAGCCCGTCGACTGGTTGGTCGCGCCGGCGACCGCGAGCGTCGGCGTGCGGCGCAGCGTCAGCTCGCCGGCGGCGAGGACCACGGCACCGCGGGCGCAGTCGACGTGCTCCGAGCGGCGCGGGGCCACACGCAGCGCACCGTCCTCGAGGACGACGAAGGTGACGGTGAGGCGATCGCCGTCCCACTCCGGCTGCGCGGCGGCCCAGCGGGCGAGGCCGTCGCGGTCGCGGACCGTGAAGCCCGAGCGGGCCGCCGCCGCGCCGGCGCTGAGCGCCTCCGGGCCGACATAGGCGTAGGTTCGCGGCATCGCGTCGACAAGGATGGTAGCGCGGGTCGCCGCCGCGCTGGAGGTCTGCGGGCGACGTCAAAGCTCGCGGAGCGGACGACCGTCGGCGGCGATGGACGCCGTCCCCGTGAGTCGCCCCGCGCACTCCCCCTCGCACCAACTGCGCGGCGCAGGAACTCCCTAGCCCGCGCCCCCTGGGGTATGGTCCGCCGGTGACGGATCTCAGCGTCGAGGAGCGCCGCGCGCGTGCGGACGCGTTCCGCCGCCGCCTCGGCCTCGTCCTCGCGCCGCTCCTCTTCCTCATCCTCCTCGTCGCCCCGCTCGGCCTCGAGCCCGCCGCCCACCGCCTCGCGGCGATCGTCGCCCTCGCCGTGGTCCTGTGGGTGACGGAGGCGATCCCGCTCGCCGTCACCGCCCTCTTCGCGCCGGCGCTCGCCGTCCTGATGGGGGTGACGACCGCCAAGGAGGCGCTGGCGCCGATCGCCAGCCCGCTGATCTTCCTCTTCCTCGGCGGCTTCATGATCGCCCGCGCCCTCCAGACCCAGGGCATGGATCGCCGCGCCGCCCTCTGGCTGCTCAGCCGCCCCTTCCTCGGCGGCCGCCCGAGCCGCGTGCTCGTCGCGATCGCCTGCGCCGGCTTCGTCGGCTCGATGTGGATCTCGAACACGGCGACCGCGGCGATGCTCCTGCCGGTGGCGATGGGGCTGATCGCGGCGATCGACGACTTCCTCCCCGGCGACGCCGGGGCGCTCCACGAGTCGGTGCGCCGCTACGGCTCGGGGATGGCGCTCGCGCTCGCCTACGCCTGCTCGCTCGGCGGCATGGCGACGCCGATCGGCACCGCCCCCAACGTCATCACCCTCGACCTCCTCGAGCGCCACGCCGGGATCAGCCTCGACTTCTTCGAGTGGATGAGCTTCGCGCTGCCGACCGGGATCGCCTGTCTCATCGGCCTGCTCGCGTGGGTGCGCGTGCGCTACCCGCCGCCGCTGCAGCAGATCGACGGCCTGATGGCGACCGTCGAGGCCCAGCTCCGCGCCCTCGGGCCGATGAAGAGGGGGGAGCAGCGCTCGCTCCTCGTCTTCGGGCTCGCGGTCGTCGGCTGGCTGCTGCCGTCGGTGCTCGGCCTCAGCCTCGGCGAGGACCACCCCGTCGCCGCCTGGGCGAGCGCCGGCCTCGACGAGGGGATCGTCGCGATCCT
>JAGQIT010000863.1 GCA_020431135.1 Myxococcales bacterium
GCCGGCGACCCGCTACTACTACGCGGTCTTCGGCGACGGCGAGCTGATGGCCGGCGGCGACGAGCTCCACACCTTCGTCACGGCGCCGCCGGTCGGCACGCGCTCGAAGATCCGCGCCTGGGTCGTCGGCGACTCGGGCACCGGCGGCGCGCCGCAGCTCGCCGTCCGCGACGCGATGGTCACCCACGTCGGCCGCTACCGCCCGCAGCTCTTCCTCCACATGGGGGATATGGCCTACAACGACGGCACCGACGCGGAGTTCACCGACAACTTCTTCGCGCCCTACGCCGAGATCCTCCGCGACGTCACGATCTGGCCGACGCTCGGCAACCACGAGGGGCAGAGCTCGATGTCGGCGACCCAGAGCGGGCCCTACTACGAGGGCTACGTCCTGCCGATCGCCGGCGACGTCGGCGGCCTGCCCTCCGGGACAGAGGCCTACTACTCCTTCGATCACGGCAACGTCCACTTCATCGTCCTCGACTCGCACGACTCGCCGCGCGCGCCCGACGGGGCGATGCTCCAGTGGCTCGGCATCGACCTCCAGTCGACGACGCAGGAGTGGATCATCGCCTACTGGCACCACCCGCCCTACACCAAGGGGACCCACGACTCGGACGTCGAGGGCCGCCACATCGACATGCGGGAGAACGCCCTGCCGATCCTCGAGGCCGGCGGCGTCGACCTCGTGCTCGGCGGCCACAGCCACATCTACGAGCGCTCCTTCCTGGTCACCGGCGCCTACGACACGCCGACCCCGGCGATGGGCATCCTGTCGATGAGCGACGGCCGCCCGGGGGGCGACGGGCCCTACGTCAAGGAGCCCGGCGGGCTCGGCCACGCCGGCTCGCTCTACGTCGTCGCCGGCCACGGCGGCGCGGGCACGGGGCAGAGCGACACCCACCCGCTGATGTACTTCTCGGAGCCCGAGAACGGCTCGTGCATCCTCGACGTCCACGAAAACCGCCTCACGCTGATCAACATCCGCGCCGACGGCGAGGTCACCGATCACGTATCCCTGATGAAGGGCGACGGCATCGAGATCTTCTACCCGAACGGCGGCGAGAAGCTGGCCGCGGGCGGCGAGGTGGAGATCCAGTGGGCGACCGTCGGCGACGTCCCGGAGGTGCGGATCGAGTACTCGCTCGACGACGGCACGAGCTGGAAGACGATCGCCGCGGCGACGCCGAACACCGGCGCCTACACCTGGAGCGTCCCGCTCGTCGAGACCGAGACGGGGCTCGTCCGCGTGACCTCGACCGCCGATGAGACCCTCGCCGACGAGTCGAACGCGGGCTTCATCACCGGCGGCGGGCCGTCGCTCGATCTCATCGACTGGGGCGCGACCTGGGCCTACCAGGACACGGGCGTCGATCTCGGCGTGAGCTGGCGCCAGCCCGGCTACGACTTCAGCGACTGGCCGACCGGCGACGCCGAGCTCGGCTACGGCGACGGCGACGAGGCGACCGTCCTCATGGACGCCGATCCCAATTACCCGAGCGTCTACTTCCTGAAGACCGTCGACCTCCCGGCGCCGATCACCGCGGCCGAGCTCCAGCTCCGCTACGACGACGGCGCGGCCGTGTGGATCAACGGCCAGCTCGTCGGCAGCGTCAACGTCGACGGCCTCGAGTACGGCGCCTGGGCGAGCGCCCAGAGCGAGGACAACGCGCTCTACAGCGCGCCGATCAGCCTCGATCCCAACCCCTTCGTCGTCGGCAAGAACGCGGTCGCGGTGATGGTGAAGCAGGTCAGCGACACGTCGAGCGACCTCTCGTTCGATCTCAAGCTGACGGTCACCGAGGTGCTCTCCGAGCCGGAGACCACCGGCGGCGAGACGACCACGGACGGGACGAACGGCACCGACGGCACCGGGACCGGAGGCACCGCAGGGACCGGGGCGAGCGGCAGCGCGAGCGGCACGGCGACGACCGGACCGGGCATCGACGACGAGGGGGGCGGCTGCGCCTGTCGAGCCGACGCCCGCGGCCCAGGGCGCGCGCCGCTGCTGCTCCTCCTCGTCGGCTTCGCGGCGCTCCGGCGTCGGCGCTAGGTCGACGATCGCGGCGCGAGGCCACGC
>JAGQIT010000864.1:0-551 GCA_020431135.1 Myxococcales bacterium
CAGATCAAGAACCGCAAGAAGCAGGCGCCGCTGTGGCTCGCCATCGGCGGCCTGATGATGGTCGGCGGCATGGCCCTCTTCGGCTACGAGGTCTCCCAGGACTGGGAGGGCTACAACGCCGCGAAGATCGAGGCGTCGACCACCGGCGGCATCATGCCGACCAAGCCCGGCACCGGCCTCGGCGGCGTCGGCGTGGCCCTGGCGCTCCTCGGCCTTATCCCCTTCGGCGTCGGCATGACGCGCATGGGGGACTACGCGCCGCGGGACTTCACCATCGGCGAGGGGCACACGGCGTCGTTCCACGTGCCGCCGCAGGGCCTCCCGAGCCCCGCCGGCTTCCCGCTGGTCCGCGGCTCGGACCACGACTTCACCCTCAACTTCACGCAGGGCATGACCGGCGAGGTCACCCTCGACGGCCAGACCGTCCCGCTCTCGCAGCTCGTGAGCTCGGGTCGGGCCGCGGCCGCCGGCTCGCACTACAGCTTCCCGCTCCCGCCCGGAGCGAGCTGCCGCGTCGGCTACAACGACATCACCTTCTACGTGAACTCGGT
>JAGQIT010000864.1:642-4632 GCA_020431135.1 Myxococcales bacterium
TCGCAGCTCATCCCGGCCGAGGCGCAGGACCTCAGCATGGACGAGCTCATGGAGGAGAACCGCTTCGTCGGCTACCTCAACCAGCCCGACAAGCCGCCGGAGGAGGAGGAGCCGCCGCCGGAGGATCAGGACAACTCGGATGACGAGGCGGGCGGCACCGGTCAGCGTCACAAGGGCGAGGAGGGCAAGATGGGCAAGCCCACCTCCAAGTCCAAGTCTGGCCTCTACGCCATGAAGGGCCCGAAGGACGCGATCCCGCAGATGGCCCGTAACTTCGACCCGGAGATGGCCGCGCGCCAGGCCGGTATCCTCGGGGTCATGAGCCAGCAGAGCGGCCACTTCCTCGCCTCGCCCTACGGCGGCGCGTTCGCGGTCGGCAACGACGACTCGGACGTCTGGGGTGGCCTTACGGGCAGCGAGGTCGGCGAGGCGTACGGCGTCGGCGGTCTCGGCCTGGTCGGCACCGGCCGCGGCGGCGGCGGCACGGGCGAGGGCACCATCGGCCTCGGCAACACCGGCCTCATCGGCAAGGGCGGCGGCGGTGGTTCGGGCTCCGGCTACGGCCGCGGCTCGGGCGCTGGCTTCGGCGGCCGCGGCAGCCGGGTCCCCAAGGTCCGCCAGGCGAAGGCGCAGGTCCAGGGCGCGCTCGACAAGGACATCATCCGTCGTATCGTCCGCGCGCACATCAACGAGGTCCGTCACTGCTACAACCAGGGCCTGTCGAAGGACCCGAACCTCAAGGGTCGCGTGGCGGTCCAGTTCACGATCGGCGGCGCGGGTAACGTCCCCTCTGCGGTGGTCTCGCAGTCGACGATCAAGGACGCTTCGGTCGGCAACTGCATCGCCAAGGCGGTGCGTCGCTGGAAGTTCCCGAAGCCGCGGGGCGGCGGCAGCGTCATCGTCACCTACCCGTTCGTCCTCGAGGCCGGCTGATCCCGGCCGCGCCCTCCGGGGCCGCGGACTACGACGAGGGCTCGGCTTCGGCCGGGCCCTCGGGCGTTCTCGGGGCCGCGTGCTCGCGTGTGTGTGCACATCAACATGTCACTTTCGACATGTCATCTTGGCGCCCTGCGGCGCGCAGCGCTGGCGCTATGCCGCGGTCACGCGCCGGCGCGGCCTCTGACACTGCGCTTCGCCAAGGCCGCGTCGACCTCCGCTGCGGAACCGATCGGTTGTCTCTTGTGACAGTCCATCGCGCGAGCGGCGAGCGGCCTGCGGCCGTGGCTCGCCGCAATCGGCGGCGCTGTCGGGCGTACTGCAAGCCTCGTCGGGGCCGAGAGCGTCGCCGCGGGCAAGCGAGAACGCGTGGCGAGCTGCGGGACGGGCTCCTAGCTGTCGTTGCTGGCGAAGCCCGGGAGCAGGACTCGGGTCCACCGCGCGGGGTCGACGATCCCCTGGCGCTTGAGGGCGGCGTCGGCCTCGGCGATCTTGGCGGCGCCGATGTCCCCGGCGAGGGCCTCGCCGAGGCGGCGGAGGGCACAGGCGGCGCTCATCCGCATGCCCGCCGCCTCGAAGCCGCTGATCGCCCGCTCGAGCTGGTCGAGGGTCTGGCGGCGGTCGCCGTGGGTCGCGGCGATGCCCGCTCGGATCGCCGCGACCGTCGCCCGGCCGTCGTCGCGATCGCCGGCGTGGCGCTGGAGCTCGTCAGCGGCCTCGCTGGCGGCCTCGAGGAGGCGTCGGGTCTCGCCCGGGGTCGCGTTGGCGGCGGCGATGGCCGCGCTCGAGCGCAGCTGCAGGGCGAAGATCCGCAGGAACTGCCAGCCGAGGATCAGCGAGTCCTCGACCGCCGGCCAGCGCTCCGCGAGGCGGTTCCAGGCGGCGAGGGGGCGGCCGACGTAGAGGTCGCAGAGGGTCTCGACCGCGAGCGCGAGGAGGTGCTGGAAGTGGAAGCCGTCGTGGGACCAGCGCTCGATCGCCGCGCGGGTGTGGTCGCGGGCCTCGTCGGCCTCGCCCTCGCTGACCCGGGCGTAGGCCCAGAAGAGCGCGGCCCAGACCTCGCTGTAGAGATCGCCGGCGTCCTCAGCCTCGCGGCGCCAGGCGCTGGCCCGGACCTTGAGCTCGCGGAAGCGGCCGAGCGACAGGAGCGCGCGCATCGAGCCCATCTGGGCGACGCTGCTCTCCCAGGCGATGCCGGCGCAGCGGTCGTGGAGGATCTGGACGCCGGCGTCGATGCGATCGAGGGCGTCTTGCCAGCGGCCGAGCGTGATGTTGGCGATCCCGTCGATGATCTTCGTCAGGCCGATCAGGTAGGGGTCCTCGAGGGCGCGGGCGTGGCTCTCGGCGTCCTTGACCAGGGCCGTGCCGCGCTCGACCGAGCTCGCCGTCCCGCGGCTCATCATCGCCATGCCGACGGTCGCAAGGCCGCGGGCGACGCGGCGGGGCTCGCCGATCTGCAGGGCGAGGATCAGCCCGCGCAGGGCGAAGGCGTAGCCGCGGATCGGATCGACGAAATTGAGGCCCTTGCACGCCGACCAGCAGACGTCGACGCGGCGCAGATCGAGGGCGCCGATGCGCTCCTCGGGGCGCGGCGTGAAGCCGAGGCCGCGGAGGCTGAGTTGGGTCTGGCGGGCGAGGATCGACAGGTTGGCGCGCCCCGGCGTCGTCGGGTAGGAGAGGCGGACCGCGGCGAGGAGCGGCCGGAGGATCTTGACGCCCTCGTCGATCCGACCGCTGACGAGGAACTGCTCGGCGGCCCGGCGACGGAGCTCGATCGCCGTCGCCGCGGTCGCGCTCTCGGCCGCCTCGAGGTAGAGCGGCGCGGCCTCGCCGCAGCGCCCGGCGTGGACGAGCGCGTCGGCGTGGCGGATCAGCAGCTCCTCGATCTGCGGCCCGCGCGGCGGCGACCAGGTCCGCGCGAGGCGGTAGAGATCCGCGGCGCGGTTGAAGGCGAGGGCGGCGGCGGCCCGCTCGGCGGCGGCGGCGGCGTAGTGGGCGGCCCGCTCGCGCTCGCCGGCGCTGTGGAAGTGCTGGGCGACGATCTCGAGGTCGGCCTCGCCGCTGACCTCGAGCGCCTCGGCGAGCGCCCGGTGGTGGGCCCGCTGGCGCGTGACCGGGATCGTCGCCGCGACCGTCTCGCGGATCCGATCGTGGTAGCACTCGATCGTCGCGTCCTCGTGGTGGCCGCGGGTACGGACCATGTGCAGCGCCCGGAGCTGGGTCATCGCCACGCTGGCGTCGCCCTGGCCGCCCATCGCCCGCAGCACGAGCCCCTGTCCCAAGGGACGGCTCGCTATGGCGAGGATCTCGAGGAGTGTCCGCGCGGTCGCGGAGAGCTGGCGCAGGCGCGAGCGCACGACGCCCTCGAGCGAGATGTCGAGCTCGCCGAGGTCGTCGCTCGCCGACGTGTCGACCTGGCGGACGAGCTCCTCGACGAAGAGCGGCGAGCCGTCGGACTCGCGGGCGATCATCGCCGCTTGGTTGCGCGCCGGGTGATCGTCGCGGCCGAAGAGGGCGAGCGCCAGCGCCCGGGCCTCGGTCGCGGACAGGGCCCCGACCGCGAGGTTGCGGACGTCGTGGCTGAGGGCGGCCTGGCCGTAGAGGCGGCGGAGCTCGGCGAGCATCGGCGACGACGCGGCCTCGTCGTTACGGTAGACGCCGATCAGCAGGAGCCCCGGCGGATCGGGCGGCGCGAGGATGTCGGCGAGGAGGCGGGCGGAGTCCTCGTCGCCCCACTGCATGTCCTCGATCCGCAGGATCAGCGGGTGGCGGTCGGCGATCTTGGCGAGGATCTCGCGGAGCCCGCGGAACGCCCGGCGGCGCAGCTCCTGCTGGTCGGGCGACTCGAAGGCGCGGCGCGGCGCCTCGAGAACCACCGGCACGCGCTCGAGCACCGGGAAGACGCGGGCGAGGGCGTGGATGTCGCGCGGCATCAGGGCCGCCGCGTCGACGCTCGGCAGCCTGCGGAGGTAGCGGGTGAGGGAGTCGACGAGGCTGTCGAAGGCCTTGTAGGGGACCGACTCGCGCTCGTAGCAGCGGCCGCTGAGGATCACG
>JAGQIT010000865.1 GCA_020431135.1 Myxococcales bacterium
ACGACGCGGCTCGCCGCCGCCAGGCCGCCCGCGCGTGAGCTGGTGTGGATTGAGCCTCCGCTCGCCGACGCGTCGCAGCTCGCCGTTGTTGCGCCAGGCCGCTCCGAGCTCGTAGCGGCGAAACGTCGGCGCGCGCGAGCCACGTTGTCCGCTGTGGGCCTCTCCGCCCGCCGACGCGGCGCCGCTCGCCGCCGCTACGCCAGGCCGATCCCGAGCTTGTAGCGGCGAAACGTCGGCGCCTTCATCGGGTCCGTAAGCCAGCTCTCGCGCGTGAGCTCTGTGCGGCCGAAGTGATCGAGCTCGCCGAGCATCATCACCACGCGCTCGTAGTCCATGTCCTCCATCGCCGCGACCTCCTCGCCGCGGAGGCCGACCACCTGAAGGAAGAGCACCGAGCCGAAGGGCGTGTGGATCCGCGACAGCGTCGGGTCGGGGACGATCGCGATCCCCGTCAGCGGCGTCGCCAGCCCGGGGACCAGCGGCCCGCCGAGGTCCGCCCTGTGGCCGCTGTCGAAGCGCTCGCCGGTGTTGAGGACGAAGCGGCCGAGCGCCTGGAGGAGGCGGATCCCCCACGCCGGCGGCGCCGACTCGCCCTCACGCTTCGCTGTCCGAAGGGTCAGCTCAAAGCCGAAGCCCGAGAGCTCCGGGTCGGGCGAGCTCTTGTCGAAGAGCTCGCTGAGCCCGTAGGCGACGTAGTGCCAGTGCGCCGGGTGCTTGCGCCCGAGGAGCGTCGTCGCCGGCGCCTCGTAGACGGCGACGGCCGGCAGCGGGCTCGGCGTCGCCAGCTCGTAGGCGGTCTTGCTCGCAAATTGATGCGGCACCTGGCCGGGGTAGAGGCGCTCGAGGGCGGCGTCGATCGCCGCCCAGCCGGGCGCCTCGATCACCTCGCCGTGGCCGGTCTGGTCGCGCTCGCCGCTCACGCCGTGCGCTCGAACTCGCGGATGAACGCGACCAGCTCGTCGACGCCCTCCTCGGGGAAGGCGTTGTAGATCGACGCCCGCAGGCCGCCGACCGAGCGGTGGCCCTTGAGCCCGGAGAAGCCCTCGGCCTCGGCCTCGGCGAGGAAGCGCTTGGTCAGCGCCGCGCGCTCGCCCTCCGGCGCGCCGCCGAGGGTCCAGGAGACGTTCATCAGCGACCGCGAGCCGACCTTGGCGATCGGCGTGCACAGGGCGCTGGCGTCGAGGCAGGCGTAGAGCCTCTCGGCCTTGCGGACGTTGCGGGCGGCGATCGCCTCGACCCCGCCCTGGCCCTTGAGCCACTCGAGCATCAGCTTGAGGACGAGGACGCCGAAGGTGTTCGGCGTGTTGAAGAGGCTCGGGTCCTTGGCGTGCGTGCTGTAGCGCAGGTACTTGGGGACGACGCCGGCGGGCTTGCGCGCGAGGAGGTCCTTGCGGATGAAGACGAGCGTCACGCCGGAGGGCCCGAGGTTCTTCTGCGCGCCGGCGTAGCCGAGGCCGATCCGCTCGAGGGCGACCGGGCGCGCGCCGATGTCGCTCGAGCAGTCGACGACGAGCGGGACGTCGCCGGCGTCCGGGATCTCCGACCACTCGGTGCCGTAGATCGTGTTGTTGCTGGTGATGTGGAGGTAGGAGGCGCCGGCGTAGCGGTCGGCGGCGGGCATCGCCGGGATCCGATCGAAGCCCGTCTCCTTCGACGAGGCGACGACCACGGTCGGCCCGAGGAGCTCGCTCTCGGCGATCGCCTTCGTCGACCAGGCGCCGGTGTCGATGTACGCGGCGGGCTTGCCCTCGACCCGCAGGTTCATCGGCACCATCGCGAATTGCAGGCTGGCGCCGCCCTGGAGGAAGAGCACCTGGTGGCTGCGCGGGATCCCGAGGACCGCGTGGCAGAGCTCCTCGGCGCCCTTGGTGACGGCGTCGTAGGGGGGCGAGCGGTGCGAGATCTCGAGGATCGACATGCCGCTCCCCGGCTGCGCCGGATCGTGGCCGCCGAGGCGGAGCTCGCGGACCGCCTCTGCGGCCCGCTCAAAGACCTCCGGGGGCAGGATCGCCGGCCCGGCGGAGAAGTTACGGATCGTCCGAGAACGCGCTGCCGTCATGGCCGCAACCCTAGCAGCAAGCGGTGAAAGTCGACACATCCGCCGGCTGTCCCCCGCCCCAGGCCCGCGCCCGTCGACCGCCGCCCTCGCCCCGCGGACGTGACCTCCGCCCGTCGCTTCCAGAGGGCGCCAAGCGCCGCCTAGGCGGCGTTTCGCGGCGAACGGCGGGTCACCGACCGCCGCTCGGCGATCCCCAGCGCTCCGCAGTGACGCGAGCGCGACGCGACCGGCACGCCGCGATGACGTCGAGCCACGCGGCCGCGCTCGGGCCCGGCGGACGTGAGCAAAGTCGCCGTCGGGCGGACCTCCGCAGGCGGCGGCCGGCGGATCCCCGCGGGCGCCCATCGCCGGCTTCTCCGGCCTATAGTGGGCCTATGGCGCGTGTCTGGTCCCCCCTCCTCGGCATCGGCCTCGCGGCCCCGCTCGCCCTCGGGCCGACCTCGGCGGCGGCCGAGATCGGCGTCGCCGAGTTCTCGCCGACACACCTCCAGCAGCTCGTCGGCCTCGACGACTTCACCTACGACAGCGACTGGTTCCCGATGGACTCGCCGGTCCAGCTCCGGCTGATCGTCCACGCCGGCAACAGCGTCGCCATCGACATGCCGGGCGAGGGCCTCTATGACTGGGACGCCGCGGCGATCCACTTCGAGGGCGAGCCCGACGGCGGCCGCTTCGGCGTCGACGTCGGCTTCACCCTCGACGCCAAGGTCCGCTTCGACGTCGCCGGGCTCCAGTGGGAGTCGGACATCATCGGCCCCTACGACTACGCGGTGATCTCGGAGACCGCCTTCACGCCCTACCTCCTCGAGGGCAACCCGGACCGCCCGGCGATGATCATGGACGAGACCGACCCGGTGACCCTGGTGTCGGTGCCGATCACCCCGGACATCCTCGTCGCCGCCGGCAACCTCGACATCGACATCTACGTGATCATCGACGGCGCGGTCACCTGCGAGGCGATCGAGGTCGCGACGATCGAGCCGAAGGCGCAGTGGGACGCGGTCACGATCGAGGGCGAGAGCAAGGCCCTCGACGCCGGCGTCGGCCCGCTCCCCGACCCCTTCGTCGTCGACGGCGTGCTCTTCTGCAACCTCGAGACGGCGCCGACGATCGTCCTCAAGCCGACGCTCGTGATGACGATCCTCGGCAAGGACTACGAGATCGCCGGCATCGACATCCCGGTGATGATCCCGCCCTTCGACGACACGATCCAGTTCAACACCGAGACCATGGAGTTCCCGCGGCCCGAGCCGCCGCCCGAGCCCGAGACCACGGGGACCGACAGCGACGGCGGGACCTCCGACAGCGCGACCGACAGCGGCGGCGACACGGACTCCGGCGCCGGCACGACCGGCGACGCCGCGACGGACACCGACGGCTCGAGCGCGACCGAGGGCGCCAGCGGCGGCTTCGGCGGGCCGGACGAGGAGGGCTGCGCCTGCTCCGCAGGGGGCGGCTCTGGGCCGACGGGCCTCGGCTTCGGCCTCGGCCTCGTGGTCGTCGCGGCCGGTCGACGCCGGCGCTCCTGAGCGGACGCGCCACGCTCGCCTCCCCCGCTCCAATCGTCTGGATGCGGCCGAGACAACTCGCCGTCGTTGACGACGCGCCGCTGTGCCTGGATGCGGCGAGCGAGCGCGCGCGACCCCTGCCGCGGGCGGCTAGGGCTCCGTCAGGTGGAGCATGCCCATCATCCCGGCGTCCGCGTGATCGAGGATGTGACAGTGGAACATCCACATCCCCGGGCGCTCGTCGAAGACGACCGCGATCCGCCGGGTCTCGCGCGAGGGGACGTTGATCGAGTCCTGCCACGACAGCGGCGCGAGGGGCTCGCCGTCGTCGCCGAGCTCCTGGAAGAAGAAGCCGTGGAGGTGGAAGGGGTGATCCCAGTCCATCTCGTTCGTGACCTCCCAGACCTGGGTCTCGCCGAGCGTCGCCAACCACGGCTCGAGCTCCGCAAAGGGCAGGTCGTTGATGCCGAGGACGAGGCGGCCGTCGGCGTCCATCATCTCGGTCAGGCGCATGCTCACCGGCGTCGCGCCGCTGACGTCGATGGGCGCGATCTCGCGGGAGAAGCTCGCCTGCGTCGGCGCGCCCGGCGGATCGTCGGTGAGCTCGAGGCGCATGATCAGCTGCTCCGTGCGCAGCTCGCTGCTGCCGAAGCCGCGGTCGTAGGGGAGCCACGTCAGGAACTGCACGGTGCCGTTCGCGACGTCCGGCGTGACAAGGACGTCGGCGCGCTGCCCCGGGATCAAGAAGAGCTCGTCCTCCTCGAGCGGGCCCGGGAGGAGCCCGCCGTCGTTGCCGATCCGAGTGAAGGTCGTCCCCGGCAGCGCGAGCTTGAAGTAGCGGCTGCGGGCGGCGTTGACCAGGCGCCAGCGCTGGGTGATCCCGGCCCGCACCTTCAGGCTCGGCAACCACCGCCCGTTGACCAGGATGACGTTCCCCTCGCGCCCGAAGAGCGTCCCGAGATCGCCGCCGGAGGCGGGATCGTCGAGGCCGCCGTCCTCGTCGATGCCGATGTCTGAGAGGACGAGGACGATCTCGTCCTCGGGCGCGGCGGCCTCGCTGTCGTCGCTCGCCCGGACCCGCAGCGCCCCGTAGAGGCCGTAGCCGACCTGGGCCGACGAGTTGACGTGCGGGTGGTACCAGAAGAGCCCCGCGTCCGGGACCACGAAGTCGTAGTCGAAGCGCTCGCCGGGGAGCACCGGCGGCCGCGGGTGGTGCGGCGCGCCGTCCATCTCATTGGCGATCCGCAGGCCGTGCCAGTGGATCGTCGTCGGCTCCGGCAGGTTGTTGGTGAAGTGGACGATCAGCCGATCGCCCGCGGCGAGATCGATCAACGGACCCGGGACGCTGCCGTTGAACGCGTAGACCTCGGTCGGCGGCCGCAAGCTCCAGATCGGCAGGGTCACGACCGCCGCCTCGAGGTTGACCTCGAGGATGTGGGGGTCCGGGTTGAGATCCTCGAGCGCCGCGAGCTCGACGCCATCGGCCCAGCCGTCGGGCTCTCGGTTCGGCTCGGCGCAGACCGACGCTGCGACGAGGAGCAGGCCCGACGTCAGCGCGAGGCGAGCCTTGAGCGGGCCGCGGCGCCGCACGACGGAGCTCAGCAGCGACACCAAGTCACGCTAGGCGAGCGCCCGCGATCCGGTCAAGGACGCCGCTCGTGCCGCTCTGTGCTCCGCCGAGCCGCGCCGGCCGACCGGCCTCCGCGCCGACGCCTGTCGAGTGAGCGGTCGCAGCTCAGGCGCCGCGATCGCTGCGCAAGACCACGCGGGAGTCCTGCCGCCGGACGCTCGCAGTCCGCGGCGAGGGTCCCCCCCGCCGCCCTCGTCGGAGCGGATCTGGCCGACGATCGCCGCGCGAAGGCGCGCAGGGCTCTCTGCCGCGAACTCCTGGTCCAGTGTGGCCTCGCGCCGCAACCATCGCCGCCAAGCGTCACCGCGAAACGCCGCTGCACCGGGCCGTGCTGCGAGCTACGTCGGCGATTTGGGTCGACGATTGCGGCGCGAGGGCGCGGGGGACTCTTCGCCGCGAACTCCTAGACCTCGGGCGCCTCGTCGGTCGCCGCCTCGGCGATCGTGAAGCGGAAGTCGCAGCGGCGGCCGCCGCTCGCCAGGGTCTCGCTGCGCTCGAGGCGGACGCCGCGGCGCCCCCCGTCGAAGAAGAGGTTGTCCGCCTCGCAGAAGAGCGGCGCGAGGTGGGACGCGTCGGCGGCCGCGAGGAGCTCGACGAAGCGGCAGCGGCGGACCGTGTAGGTGAACGCCTCGCCGCTCGGGTCGACGGCCGCCTCGCCGTCGGCGTTGAAGAAGCGCTCGACCAGCGCCTGCGCGAGCTCGCCGAGCTCGTCCGCGGAGACCCGGGGGATCATCGCCTCGAGGAAGGGGAGCGCGCCGGCGCGGACCGCCTCGCGGGCGAGGGCGAAGGACGCGTCGGCGCCGATCCGTCGGCGCAGCGCCCGATCGAGGAGCACGAGGCTCGTGCACTGGCGCCGGCTCCGACGATCGCGGAGGTCGCGGGTCGGCCCGAGGCGCCGGCGAAAGGGCTCGCCGCGCAGCGCCTGGCCGGCGACCTCGGCGAGCACGGCGAGCGCCCCGAGGGCGCCGAGGCGCGCGCGGAGGAGCCCGAGCACGCGCACGCCCCCGACCCGCTCGCCGCGGCGGATCGCGGCGTCGATGATCCTAGACTCGCTGCGCGTCATCGCCGGCCGGTGTCCCACCGCGCGGCGCCGCGGTCAAGCGCGGG
>JAGQIT010000866.1 GCA_020431135.1 Myxococcales bacterium
CACCCTCCGCCTCACGCGGCCGCAGCCGGAGCGCCCGGCGATCCTCGCGAGCCCGCAGCTGGCGATCGTCCCCCCTGAGTGCGTCGCCTACTACGACGGCCACGACGACGCGCACCCGCCCTTCGCCCGCCACCCGGTCGGCAGCGGCCCCTACGCGCTCGACCACGCGGCGAGCGAGCTGCCGCGGGCGGCGGTCCTCGTCGCCAACCCGGCGGCCCCCGTCACGCCGATGCCGACGCCGCCGGGCGGCCCCCTGCCCTGCGCGACGCTGCCGGGGATCGAGCGCGTGATCCTCGAGAACTACGCGAGCCCCGAGGCGGCCCTGCGCCTCTTCCAGGCCGGGACGATCGCCGCCTTCGCCCCGGGCCAGGCCCACTTCGACGAGGTGATCGAGGGCGGCGCGCTGATCCCAGGAAAGACCCCCGCCGACGCCCGCGTCGTCCGTGAACCTGTCCTCGCGACCACCCTCCTCGTGTTCAGGATGAGCGACGCGAAGATCGGCCACAGCGACGACCCGGCGATCGAGCGCGAGCATCGGGCGCTGCGCTACGCGATCGCGGCGGCCTTCGACGACGCGCGCTACCGCAGGGTGATCCGCAACGACGCCTGGGCCGCGCCGGCGACCCAGGTGACGCCGCGTGCGCTCCTCGACCGCGGCGCCGTCCTCCACCCGGCCGCCGATCCCGAGCGCACGCGGCCGACCGCGCGCCCCGGGGAGCGGGTCAGCGTGCGCTACATGACCGCGACCGGGGCCGCGGCCCAGCAGGAGGCGGCGATCCTCCGCGAGGCGCTGCGGCCGATCGGCGTCGACCTCGAGGTCATCCACGACGATCTCTACCTGAGCAAGATCCTCAGCGGCCAGGCGGAGGCCCAGCTCTTCTCGCTGCGCTACGACGCCGACTTCCCCGACGCCGCGAGCTTCCTCGATCCCTTCGTCTGCGCCAGCCCCGGAAACTACAGCGGCTACTGCTCGCCGGGGTACGACGCGGTCCACGCCAAGTTCGCCTCGCTCCCCGCCGGCGAGGCCCGCGACGTGATCGCCGAGGGCCTCGAGCGGATCCTCGGCGCCGAGGTCCCCGTCCGCCCGATCGACACGCCGGAGCTGTGGATGATCACCCGCGGCTGGCTGCGCGGCGTCGTCCGTCACCCGCTCAGCGGCCTCCGCGTCGAGCTCCTCTGCCGCGACCCCTAGCGGCCTGTCCGAGCGTTCGACACGCGCCCTCGCGCGGCGATCGTCGGCCGTCTCGACCTCGACGGAGCGCCGCGGCCCCGCCGCGGAGCCGCCGCAGCCCGGTGCTCCTCGCCAGCGTTCCGATAGGCTGCCTCTTGTGACAGGTCGCTAGTCGCGGATCTCGTCGGTGACCGTCACCGCGGGCTTGGTGATGATCTCGCCGTTGGCGGTCGACCGCGCGGCGTTCATCACCGGCCCCTTGGCCAGCGGCAGCGCCTTGCCCTCGCGAAAGCGCTGGTCCTCGATGTCGGGGGCGCCGCTGAGGAGCACCGCGATCCAGCGGAAGTCGTCGCTCTGCTCGAAGGAGATCTTGATGACCATCGTCAGCGGCACCGACAGGAGCATGCCCACCGACCCCCAAAGGCCGCCCCAGAAGAGCAGCGAGAGGAAGACGACGAGCGGCGACAGGCCGAGCTGGCGGCCCATCCACTGCGGCTCCAGGAGGTTGCCGAGGAGCATGTTGACGACGGTGTAGCCGGCGCCGACGAGGATCGCGTGACCGGGGCCGAGCTGGACGAGGGCGACGGCCATCGGCGGCGCCGCGGCGATGATCGAGCCGACGTTCGGGATGTAGTTGAGGGCGAAGCCGACGAAGCCCCAGAGCAGCGGGAAGTCGACGCCGAGGATCCACGTCCAGCTGCCGACCAAGACGCCGGTGAGCGCCGAGATCAGCGTCTTGATCACGAGGTAGCGCTGGACCTCGATGACCATCCGCCGGGCGCGGCCGAGCGCCCGCCCCGGATCGTGGAAGGCCGCCCGCAGCTTGCGCGGCATCTCGGCGATCTCGAGGAGGATGAAGACCATCGTCAGGACGACGAGCGCGGTGTTCGTCAGCGCGTCGATGAGGCCGCTGAGCGTCGCCCCGAGCGTGTCCATCCAGGTGCCGGGCTCGATCTTCGCCAGCTGGTCGTACGAGAGCTCGTAGCCGAGCTCGCTGATCCAGGTGTTGACGACGTCGAGGCTGCTGTCGAGGCGCGTCTTGTAGCGCGGGATCGCCTGCGAGAACTCGCTGACCGAGGCCGCGAGAACGGTGCCGAAGACCGCGAGGATCCCCATGACGAGGAGGACGACGAGGAGCACCGCGATCCACGCCGGGATCCGCCGGCGCTCGAGCCAGAGGACCATCGGCGCCGAGACGATCGACAGGAGGACGGCGAAGAGGACCGGGAGAACCACCTCCTCCGCCGCCCACATCCCCGCGATCACGACCACGAGCGCCGCGAGGGCGGTGATCGTGCGGAAGGCGACGCTTGAGGCCTGGGACTCCGCCATCGGAGCCGCAGTATAGGCAGTTGCGGGCCCCCCGAGGAAGCGCACACCGCCCGCGGTACCAAGCCCCCGCCCCCTCTGTTATAGGGTGCGCGCCCGCTCCTGCGGGAGAACGCGATTACCCGCGGAAATCGACCCCTGGCCGCGGCCAGGGCCCGGAGAACGAGCCGACATGGAACGCACCTTCGCCATCATCAAGCCCGACGCCTACGCCGCTGGCAACGCCGGGGCGATCATCGCCAAGATCCAGGAGTCCGGCCTGCGCCTCGTCGCGGCCAAGACCCTCCACCTCACCGAGGCCCAGGCCAAGGGCTTCTACGCCGTTCACGCCGAGCGCCCCTTCTTCGGCAGCCTCGTCACCTTCATGACCGAGGGTCCGATCCTGGCGATGATCCTCGAGGGCGAGAACGCGATCCGCCGCTGGCGCGACCTCATGGGCCCGACCGACGCGACCAAGGCCCCCAAGGACACGCTCCGCGGGACCTTCGGCACGAGCATCGAGCGCAACGCCACCCACGGCTCGGACGCCACCGACACCGCCGCCTACGAGATGGGCTTCTTCTTCAGCGGGCTCGAGCTCGCCGACCTCTAGGTCTCAGGGCCTCTAGGCCCCGACCGAAGACGGGATCGCCGCCGGAGCCTGCGCTCGGCGGCGATCCTTTTTGGTTTCTCCTGTGCTAGGAGAGCGAGTCGATGTCCGGCCTCGTCGCCATCCGCGGCCCGCAAGGGCCGATGCTCAAGGATCCGCGGACCAACCTCCGCGGCCTCGACCACGCCGAGCTGACCGCCTGGGTCGCCGAGCAGGGGATGCCCCGCTTCCGCGCCGACCAGATCTTCGCCTGGGTCCACGCCCGCCGGGTCGGCGACGTCGCGGCGATGACCGACCTCTCAAAGAAGGATCGCGCCCGCCTCGGCGAGCTCGCGTCCCTCGAGCGCCTGCGGGTCGACCTCATCGCCCCCGCCGCCGACGGCACCCGCAAGCTCCGCCTGCGCACGCGCGACGATCAGCTCCTCGAGAGCGTCCTCATCCCCAACGAGGGCCGCGGCGCGACGCTGTGCGTGTCGTCGCAGATCGGCTGCGCCCTCACCTGCGCCTTCTGTGCGACCCAGAGCCTCGGCTTCCGCCGCAACCTGAGCACCTGGGAGATCGTCGATCAGGTCTACCAGGCGCAGGATCTCCTCGCCGCCGACGCGGCGGCGGCCGGCGAGGAGTGGCCCGCGCGGGTCACCAACCTCGTGTTCATGGGGATGGGCGAGCCCCTCCACAACTACAACCAAGTCAGGCGGGCGATCGCCATCCTCACCCACGCCAAGGGGGCGGCGATCGCCGGCCGGCGGATCACGGTGTCGAGCGCCGGCCTGGTCCCGGCGATCGAGCGCTTCGGCCGCGAGGGCCTCGGCCTCGAGGTCGGCCTGGCGATCTCGCTGAACGCGACGACCGACGCGACCCGCGACCGCGTCATGCCGATCAACACCCGCTGGAAGATCGCCGAGCTGATGGCGACGATCCGCCGCCTGCCGATCCACCGCCGGCGCTGGATCACCTTCGAGTACGTCCTCCTCGCCGGGGTCAACGACGCCGACGCCGACGCCGATCGCCTCGCCGTCCTCCTCGACGGGCTGCGGGCCCAGGTCAACGTGATCCCCTTCAACCCGCACCCGCACGCGCCCTTCGAGCGCCCGTCGAACCGGCGGATCGCCGACTTCGTCGACCGCTGCCGCGACCTCGGCCTCCACGCCTACACGCGGACGCCCCGCGGCGATGACATCGGCGCCGCCTGCGGTCAGCTCGCCCTCGAGGGGGAGCTCGCCGAGACCGCCTGACCGCGACAGCGGATCGCCGTCGCGGACCGTGGCGAGGGCGGGGCACCGGCTCGTCGCGTCGACTGGACACCGTTCTCTCGCCGCCGTGAGAACGTCCATCGATCCGGGCGTAGCGGCGCTCTGGGCCCAGCGTCGCCGGCGCGACGCAACGATCGCGCCCGGTCGCCGATCGTAGGAGCGCAGGCGCGAGGCGTGATAGGCTCGCGTGTCCGAGAGGCCTGGTCGATGCTCTACGCGACTCCCACACTCCTCGCAGCCATCCTCGCCCTCTCTCCCGCGCCCGAGGGCGCAGAGGAGACGCCGGGCGCCGACAGCCCGTCGGAGACCGACGCCGCGGCCGCGGCCGAGCCCGCCGAGGCGCCGACGAGCGCCGCCCCGACGCCGCTGCCGAACAACCTCGATCCCTACAGCGAGTGGACCCTGCGCCTCGACGCGGCGATCCAGGCGACCAACGACGACCCCGGCGGCGCCACGGAGCTCGCCGGGCTCCTCGACCAGGCGCCGGGCTTCGCGGGCTCCCTCGCCAACGACGACGCCGCCCGCAACGACCGCAACACCGGGCTCCTCGCCCTCGCCCGCGCCTACCTCGTGAACGACGCGCGCGACAAGGCGGTGGCGACGATGGACGAGGCCCTGCGCAGCGCCGGCAACGATCCCCTCGACGTCGACCGCTTCGGCCCGAGCCTCGCCGACCTCCACCGCGAGCGCGTCGCCGCCCTCGACCACGCCGGCAAGGGGACGATCAAGGTCGACTGCGCCGCGCCCTGCCGGGTGTACCTCAACGAGCACCCGGCGCCCGCCCACGCCAGCGGGCTCTGGGTCGGCCCCTACCGCGTCCACGTCGAGTCGTCGACCGACGCCTACCCGGCGCACGACGAGGTCGTCGTCGTCGCCCAGGCCGGGCAGGTGGTCCAGGTCGGCTTCCCGCCGGGGACCGAGGGGCCGGCGCGCCCCGACGCCCTGACCAACGGCCCCGGCGAGGGCGA
>JAGQIT010000867.1 GCA_020431135.1 Myxococcales bacterium
CCCGCCGCAGCTCGAGGTCGAGGACCATGCCGATGAGCATCCCCTTGGTGTAGTAGTCGACGTAGGCGTTCTTGCCGTCGTCGGGCTTACTCCAGGTCTCCCAGCTCGCCTGCTCGACGGTGATCAGCTTGCGCCCGGGGGTCTCCTGGAGGCGCTGGATCGTCGTCGCCATCTTGGCGAGCGCGTCCTGCTCGGTGAGGAGCCCGGCGCGCGCGAGGAGGAGCCAGGCGTAGTAGCTGGTCACGCCCTCGCTGAACCACAGCATGCCCGTGTGGACCTCGCGGTCGTAGGCGAAGGGGCCGAGGACCGCCGGGCGGATCCGCTTGACGTTCCACAGGTGGAAGAACTCGTGGGCGAGGAGGCTGAGGAAGCGCGTGTACTTCTCGGGGTCGTTGAAGTCGTAGGGGTCGGCGCCGACGACCGTCGAGTTGAGGTGCTCGAGGCCGCCGCGGTTGCCCGGGCGCAGGTGGACGATGAAGGTGTAGTCCTTGAAGTCGACGGCCTCGGGGGCGCCGCCGAAGACGGCGAACGCGGCCTCGACGATCTTCTTGGTGTCGTCGACGAGGCGCTGCTTGTCGTAGCTCCCCTCGCCGGCGATGGCGATCCGGAAGGGGACCTTGCCGACGTCGAAGCGGAGCATGTCGACCTTCGAGACGTGGACAGGCGCGTCGATCAGGACGTCGTAGTCGCTCGCCTTAAAGGTGTTGCCGCCGGCCGACGGCAGGCCGGTGACGACCGTCGCCCCAGGGAGCGGCTCGACCTTGAGCTCGACCGCGCGGCCCTTGTGACCGACGACGTACATGAGGATCCGGGCGCCGGTGAAGAAGCCCCAGGCGTCGTCGAGGTAGGCGCCGGAGATGCCGTCGTAGCGCCCGCGGAAGACCCGGTAGTTGAGGCGGAAGGGCTCGCCGCCGTGGTGGACGCGCCAGGTGATCGCGTCGATCTTCTCGACCGGCAGCGGCTTGCCATTGGCCTTGGCGACGACGGCCCGGACGTTGCGCTGGGCGTCGGTGCGCCGGTAGTTGCCCGGGGCCCAGCGCGGGAGCTGGAGGTCGACCGCCTTGTCGGGGACGTCGCGGACGTCGATCTCGACCTGGAACTCGTGACGCGCCGGATCCTTCATCGACACGTGGTAGGTGAAGGGGCGCTCCTTCGCGGCCTGCTCGGCGGCGGGCGCCTGCCAAGCGGCGGCGTGGGGCGCCCCCAACCCCAACGTGAGGGCGAGCGCGGCGGCGGTGGTGATGGCGAGGCGCCGGAGCATGACGGCCAGCATACCCAACCCGCGAGGTCCTGAGCGGCGGGAGCGGGGGCCGGCGCACAGGACCGCGGCGCCATGGTGCAAGTCTGCGGGGCCTGCGTGCTAAGCTCGCGCACCCTTGAGCGCCCCAAGCCCCCGCGTCGACCCCGGCGCCGCCGTAGGCGCCCTCCGCAGCCGCCGCGGCGCCGTCGCGCTCGCGCTCGTCGCCGCCCTCGTCGCGGCCGCGCTCCTCCTCCCGGCGCTCGGCGGCCACGGGATCTGGGAGGACAGCGAGGCGATGGTTCTCGACCGAGCGCGCGCCGCCCTCGGCGTCCCCTTGAGCAGCCTCATCCGCGCGCCGTGGCTCCCGGACGCGCTCCGCACCGCCGCCCTCGCGGCCGTCGACGCCCCCGAGGCGATCCGCCTCCCCGGCGCCGTCGCGACCATCGGCCTCGTCGGCCTGACCGCGCTGATCGCCGCCGCCCGCGGGGTCGGCTCGCTCGCCGCCCTGATCGCCGCCGGCTTCGCCCTCTCCTTCCCGCTCACCCAGGCCCAGGGGCGCCTCGCCCTCGGCGACCCGGTAGGCGAGCTCCTCGCGGCCGTCGCCGCGGTCGCCGGCTACCTCAGCCTCCGCCTCCGCGGCTGGCGGGCGCTCGTCGCTGGGGCCGGGGCCGTCGCCGCGATCGCCCTCGCCACCGCCAGCGCAGGCCTGGTTCTCAGCGCCCTGATCCCGCTGCTGGCGATCGCCGTCGGCCGCCCGACCGCGCCCCGCGGCGGCGCCCGCTGGGCCGTCCGCGGGCTCTGGCTCGCCATCGTCGCGATCACGGCGATCGCGGCGGCGCTCGTCCTCAACCAGGGCGACGGCTACATCCCGCTCCTCGGCGCGGCCAAGGATCTCGCCCTCCAGGAGCGCCCGCACGTCCGCGGCTTCGCGGCGTCGCTGCGCGAGCTCGGCCTCCAGCTCTACCCGTGGCTGCCGCTCGCGCTGATCGGCGTTCTCCGCCCGGGGAAGATGCGCTGGCCGGCGCTGTGGCTGCTGAGCGGCCTCGGCGTCCACTCGATCTGGTCGCTCGTCTACGGCCCGAGCGCGCTGCCGCTGACCGTGCCGGCGGCGCTGTGCTGCGCCGCCGGCCTCATCCACCTCGCCGATCCGACGACCCACCGCCAGCTCCGCCGCCTCGCCCTCCTCTTGGCGATCGGCGGCGTGCTCGTGGTCGCCAAGGACGCGGCCCAACACCCGACTGACGTCGCCGCCGTCCTCGCGCCGCCGACAAACCCCGAGCAGCTCCCGCTCGCGGACATCGGCGCCGACGTCCTCCTCTCGCGCCTCGGCAAGCTGGCGATCCTGATGGTCGTCGCCGCCGGGGTCGCCGGCGGCCGCAGGATCGCCAAGCCCTGGCTGGCCCCCGGCGTCGCCGCGGCGATCCTCCTCTACCAGGCGCTCGTGCTCGGCCACAGCCTGCTGCCGAAGATCTCGGCGCTGCGCTCCCTCAAGGCGCCGCTGACCCGCTTCGCCACCTGGGCCGACGCCGGCGAGCTGGCGCCGACCCTCGGCGTCGGGCGGATCCGCAACCCGGGGCTCGCCGTCTACGGGCCGCCGTCGGCGGGCCGCGAAGCGACGGTGACGCGCTCCGATCTCCTCGCGTGGCTGCGCCGCCCCGAGCCGAGCGCGGCGCTGATCCGCGACGCCGATCTCCCCTCGCTCTTCGCCGAGCACCGCCGCGACGGCTGGCCCCTCCACGTCCTCGACGCCAGCCACGCCAACCTCCTCCTCGTGGCCAACGCCCTGCCCGCGGGGGCCGACGACCGAAACCCGCTCCTCGAGGTCGTCGCCGACACGCCGCCGGCCCTCGCCCACGAGACCCTCGTGCGCTTCGACGACTACCTCGAGGTCGTCGGCTGGGAGCTCCGCGATCCGCTGGTCCGCGGCGAGGAGGCGACGGCGACGATCGCCCTCCGGGTGCTCCGCCAGCTCCCGAGCAGCGCCCAGATCTACCTCCGCCTCCAGCGCGGCAAGCTCTCGCGGATCGCCGCCGCGCCGCAGCCGCTCACGCAGGGCCTCTACCCGCCGAACCACTGGCGCCCGGGCGACTACATCATCCACCACCACCGCGTCGACGTGCCGCTCCTCGAGATCGTCTCGGGCGCGCACGAGGTCATCGTCGGCGTCCGCCGCTCGCCGAAGAAGAACCTCGAGATCACCGAGCCGAGCGAGATGCAGGGCGCCTTCGGGGTCGAGATCAAGGGCAAGAAGCGCGAGTTCGCGGCCATCGGCGAGGTCAAGGTCTGGTGAGCGCGGCTGTGCTACAAGCGTCGCCATGACCCGCTACACCCTGCGCACCGGCGGCGGTCCGCGCCGCCCTAGCGGCCGCTCCGACGATCCGAGCGGCGCCGACGCTGGCGGCCCGCGGGTGTTCACCGTCGGCGAGCTCGTCGGCGGCGCCAACCGCCTCCTCGAGGCCAACTACCGCCAGTGCTGGGTCGAGGGCGAGGTCTCCAACCTGCGGATCGTCAGCAGCGGCCACGCCTACTTCACCCTCAAGGACTCGAGCGCCGTGCTGCCGGTGGCGATGTGGCGCTCGTCCCTCGCCCGCCTGCGCTTCCGCCTCGAGAACGGGCAGTCCCTGCGCATCATGGGCCGCCTCGGGATCTACCCGGCGCAGGGGAAATTCCAGCTCTACGCCGAGCGCGCTGAGCCGGCCGGCCTCGGGGCGATGATGCTCCAGCTCGAGCAGCTCAAGCGCAAGCTCGCGGCCGAGGGGCTCTTCGACCGCGCGCGCAAGCGGCCGCTGCCGCTGTGGCCGCGGGTGATCGGCGTGGTCACCTCGGCGACCGGCGCGGCGATCCACGACGTCCTCAAGGTGATCCGCCGGCGCTGCCCGTCGCGGATCCTCCTGGCGCCGGCGGTCGTCCAGGGCGACGAGGCGCCGGCGAGCCTGCGCCGCGCCCTCCTCCGCCTGCAGGAGTGGCCCGAGGTCGACGTGATCATCATCGGCCGCGGCGGCGGGGCGGCGGAGGACCTCTGGGCCTTCAACGACGAGGCGCTCGTGCGGGCGATCGCCGCCTGCCCGATCCCGGTGGTCTCGGCGGTCGGCCACGAGACCGACTGGA
>JAGQIT010000868.1 GCA_020431135.1 Myxococcales bacterium
GATCGCGTGGCGGACCATCCCGGCGACGTTGTGGGTCTCGAGCTTCGACATGATCCGCGAGCGGTGGCCCTCGACGGTCTTGACGCTGAGGGAGAGGAGCTGGGCGATCTCCGGGCTCGACTTGCCCTCGGCGACGAGCTTGAGGACCTGGCGCTCGCGGTTGGTCAGGCCGTCGCTCGGCGCCGCCCGCTTCGGCGCCTCGGCGCGGCGGCTCTCCTGGAGGAGGATCTTGGCGATCGCCGGGCTGAAGAACGCCTCGCCGCGGGCGAGCGCCGAGATCGCCGAGACCAGGTCGCCGAGACCTGAGCCCTTGACCAGGTAGCCGTTGGCGCCGGCGCGGATCGCCGGGCGGACGTACTCCTCCGACGAGTGCATCGACAGGATCAGCACCTGGGTCTGGGGGTGGCGCTCGCGGATCATCCGCGTCGCGTCGACGCCGTTGAGCTCGGGCATGCCGAGGTCCATGACGATGACGTCGGGGCGGTGCTCGGCGACCGCCTCGACGGCCGCGCGTCCGTTGCCGACCTCGGCGACGACCTCGATCTCGTCGCGCGCGCCGAGCAGGGCGCGCAGGCCCTCGCGGACGATCGTATGGTCTTCGGCGAGGATTACCCGGATAGGCGCCGTCATCGCGGAGCGAGGGTAGCACGGGCGTCGACGCCCCCGCGCGGGCTGCGTGGCCATGTGTCGCGTGGCCCCTGCGCGGGCGTGCGCCTGCCTGCTCAGAGGTCCGCGGAGGGCGACACCGCCGGCGCCGAGGCGTATCGTAGCGACGTGGTCGTCTCGGTGGTGGTTGGTACTGGAACCTCTGGAGTCACTCGCGCGCGCCGCCTGGCGCCGCGCGCTGCGCTCGCCTGCGCGGCGGCGCTGACGCTCAGCTGCGCTGACCCCGATCCGATGACCAACCCCGACGCCGGGCCGCCCGCGGGCAACCCGGACGGCGGCTGCGACCTCCCCGACGAGGCCGGGCTCGCCGACGTCTCGCAGCCGCGGACCGTCGTCGGCGACGGCAGCCCGGCGAGCTGCACCGGCGCGGCCTTCGTCGACGCCGTCGCCAAAGGCGGGGTGATCACCTTCGACTGCGGCCCCGATCCCGTGACGATCACCCTCGAGGAGACCGCGAAGATCGTCAACGACACCGGCCCCGAGATCGTCATCGACGGCGGCGGCAAGGTGACCCTCTCGGGCGGCGGCGAGGTCCGGATCCTCTACCAGAACACCTGCGACGAGGCCCAGAAGTGGACCACGCCGATGTGCAACAACCAGGACCACCCGCGGCTGACGGTGCAGAACCTGACCTTCGTCGACGGCCAGGCGGCGGGCGAGGATCCGGGCGGCGGCGGGGCGATCTTCGTCCGCGGCGGCCGCCTCAAGGTGATCAACGCGCGCTTCTTCAACAACCGCTGCGACGAGGTCGGCCCCGACGTCGGCGGCGGCGCGATCCGGGTCTTCGATCAGTTCGACGACCAGCCGGTCTACGTCGTGAACAGCACCTTCGGCGGCCTCGAGGACGGCCTCGGCAACGTCTGCTCGAACGGCGGCGCGCTGAGCAGCATCGGCGTCTCCTACACGGTCCTCAACAGCCTCTTCGTCGGCAACCGAGCGATCGGCGACGGCGCCAACCCGGCCCAGGACGGGACCCCCGGGGGCGGCAGCGGCGGCGCGATCTACAACGACGGCAACACCTTCACGCTGTCGCTGTGCGGCGTCGCGATCACGGACAACCACGCCAACGAGGGCGGCGGCGCGATCTTCTTCGTCAGCAACGACCGCTCCGGCACCCTGCGGATCGACCGCTCGGAGCTCCGCCGCAACCCGAGCGACGGCTTCGAGACCCAAGGGTTCCCGGGGATCTTCGTCCTCGCCGACGGCGACCCGCTCGTCACCGACTCGGTGATCGAGTAGCTCGGGGACGGCCGCCAGCTCGGCGTCGGTCGTCCCCGGCGGTCGGACGAGTCTACGACGCGCCGACCGGCTACGTCCTCTACAGCGAGCGCTACGCCGGCGACGGAGGCTCGCCGAAGATCCGCTGGAAGGCCGGGCGCGCGGCGAGGCGGCCGTAGTAGGCCGCGAGCGTCGGCAGCTTGTCGAGGGCGCCGCCGCCGGCGACCCAGTAGAGCGCCGAGCCGAGCATGACGTCGGCGGCGGTGAAGCGGTCGCCGAGGAGGTAGGTCCGCGACTCGAGCACCGGGGCGACGATCGGCGCCTTGGCGATCAGCTCGGCCTCGGCCTCGGCGGCGCGCTCGCCCGCGCTCGGGCGCTCGCGGAGGAAGGTGCGGTTGGCGAAGAGGCGGGTCGCGGGGCCCTCGATCGTCGTCTGGGCGAAGAAGAGCCACTGCAGGTACTCGCCGCGCGCGGGGTCGTCCTGCGCCGGCGCGACCTCGCCGGCGCCGTACTTGTCGGCGAGGTAGATGAGGATCGCCCCGGACTCGAAGATCGCGACCTCGCCGTCGACGAGGAAGGGGACCTTGCCGGTGGGGTTCGTCGCCAGGTACGCGGGCTTGCGGGCGTCGCCGCTGAAGATGCCGACCGGCACCGGCGTGTAGGCGACGCCGAGCTCCTCGAGGAGCCAGCGCGGGCGGCAGTCGCGGGTGAAGGGGCGACCGGAGACATGGATCTGGATCGTGCTTGCCGTGGATTCCACGGCGACGACGATGCGCGGCCCCTCGCCGCCGACGCAAGGGACGATCGCGGCGGGCGAGCGAGCGCCGTTCTCACGGCGTTCACTCGCTAGCGCGCGCGCTCAATCGCGCTCAGCCGCCCGTTTCCATCATCATGCACTCGCCGACGCCCGAGGCGTCGACGTCCGCGCGCGCCTCGTAGAAGGGGAAGGTCGGCGCGAAGTTCTGGCACTCCGGCGAGTGGTAGTCGGCGGCTCCGTTGCCGTCGTTATCCTGGCCGTCGCGGCAGTTGCCGGCGCCCAGCTGCTCGCAGGAGTCGCTGTGGATCTCGCAGGCGCAGCCGAGGGGCAGGCGCGGGCTGATGATCCCGAGGCGGACCGCCGGCTTGACCGCCTCCTTGAGGTACTCGACGTACGGCGACGGGACGACGAGGTCGCTGCCCCCCGCGCGCAGCGAGGTCGCCTCGCCGTGGATCACCCAGCAATAGTCGCCAGTGACGGGGTCCTCGAAGGGATCGACGTCCTCGCCCGCGCGCGGGCGCAGGCCGCCGTCCCCCGCCCCCTGCGTCCGCTCGTCGAGGCCCTCCCCCGCCGGCGCCGCGTCGCCGCCCTTTCCGCACGCCAGGGTCTCTCGCCCGGGGATCCGCGAGTTGCCGCTGAGGCGGCCGCGGACGATCGCGAAGGGGGTGACCACGCCGATCGCGACCTCCGGGAAGGTCACCTGGACGGCCGAGCCGTCGCACAGCGACGGGGTCTCGCTGATGTACTTGGTGCCGTCGCTCTCGTAGCCGAGGTAGATCTCCTCGATGCCGAGCTCAGCGCAGGCGCGCGACGGCGGCAACCCCTGATAGAAGCACAGCAGCGGGTCGCAGCCGGCGAGGCCGCCGTCGCAGTCGGTGATCTCGCACATCGGCTTGCCGAAGGTCCGGCACTGGCCCGACTCGCCGGCGAGCTCCTGCTGGCAGGCCTCCGCCCCCGAGGCGCCGATGTAGTCGCTGTTCTGCTGACAGACCGCGAAGCCGCCGCTGAACACCTGGAAGGCCTCGTCGCCGACGGCCTCGCGCTCGAGGCGGGCGCCGACCGACTCGGGGCTCGTCGGGTCGACGCCCTCGAGGATCCCGGCCCGGGCCCCTGCGATCAGCCCGCGGATGCAGCCGCCGGGCGTGAGGTCGCCCTCGAGGTAGTCGGGCGCGCCCCAGCCGTCGGCCTCGAGCTCGCGGCGCAGCGTCGGCAGGAGAGCGGGCGGGAGGACGTAGGTCCCGTCGTAGACGCCCCCCTCGACCGCGTCGATCGCCCCGAGCCGCTCCGCGTCGTCGGCCGCCGCGGCGAGCCCCGCCTCGAGCGCGTCGAAGCCCTGGCTGACCTTGAGGAGGACCCCAGCCATCTCGCTGGCGACCTCGGCGTCGCGGTAGTAGTCGCCGAGGAGCGGGACCTCGTAGAGCCCCTCTGGGCACCACGACGCGTTCTCCTTGGTCGACAGCCAGAAGTCGGCCGGGACCATCGTCACCGTGACCGTCGCGCTGCCGAGCGTCTCGCTGCCGACGTCGCCGGTCGACACGGCGCTGCGCATGCACTGGACGACCCGCGTGCACTCCGGCGCGCAGGCGTCGATGACGTCGGCCGGGTCGTAGATGCTCAGGCACTCGACGATCTTGGCGATGTCGGCGCGCGCGGGGTTCGACGACAGGCAGCGCTCGGCGCAGAGATCGACGTAGTCCTCGTCCGAGGTCGCGCCCATCACCCCGCCGAGCGCCGACGGGATCACGCCGCAGGCGCGCGCGCTCTGGCACAGCGTCGTGCACTGGATGTCGGTGAATTTCTGCACCGTGCCCGGACACCCGCCCAGGCCGAGGCCGCACAGGAACCCTAGGGCCGCCACGTAGAGTCGCCCTCTCCTCGTCATCGTTTCCTCCTCGCAGCGCCGATCCCAATGGAGAACCCGAAGATCCCGGCGAAGCCCTCGGCCGCGGTGACGGCGGTCTCGTGCGGGCTGTCGTCGACGGCCATCAAGCCGAGGAGGAAGCCGTGCTGGATCTGGACGCCGTCGATCTCGTAGCCGAGGATGAAGTCGAAGTCGACGCCGACGTCGACGTCGATGAAGGTGTTGGTCAGGTTCGTCGTCCGGAACTCGACGAGGTCGCTCCGGACCCCGCCGATCGCCACGAGGCCGACGTCGAGGTAGGGCGAGACGCGGGCGCGGAACTCGATCGGCGAGGCGGTGAAGCGCGTCCGCGCCTCGAGCAGCGGGCCGATCGTCAGCGCGTGGCGGTACCAGGTGATCGGCGGCGACAGGACGTCGAGGTCCTGCCAGCTCGCGACCCCCTCGCTGAGGCTGTTGCGCTGGAATTGGTAGCCGCCGCGGGCGCCGATGCCCAGGGACGGCCGCGGGTAGGAGACGTGGGCGACGCGGGCCCGCGCGAGGATCGTCGACACGTCCGTCGCGGTGACGATCATCGGCCCGCCGGTCGTGGTGAGCTCGGCGAAGAGCTCGTCGCGCGAGTAGCGGGCGTCGAGGCAGATCGCGTCGGTGATCGCGCCGTCCGCGTCCTGACGGGCGACGAGGTACCAGCCGGGGAGCTCGGGCTCGAAGTCGCGGCCGTGGATCGCGGCGCGGCGGAGCACGCTGTGATCGGCGCCGGCGCGGCTGAGCGGGAGGTTGAGCTGGCCGACCTTGCCCCCCGGCGTGCTCTTCATGATCTCGGCGACCTCGGCCATCGTCCCCTCCTCGGAGCGCGACATCCGGCCCAGTCGATCGCAGATCTCGGGCCGCCACTGGTTCGCCTCGGCGATCGGCGACGCCATCAGCTTGCGCCGCCGCGACAGGCGCTTGTAGATCACGCGGACGCTGTCGGGGACCGCCTCGTGCTCGCCGAAGACGGTGCCGACCCGGAGCCCCGCCGGCTCGCGGTAGCTCGTCGTCACGAAGTCGTGGATGAAGCGCGACGACGGGACGACGAAGAGGCGGTCGAGGAGGGCCGCGAGCGCCGCGTCCTGGAGGTTCGGCGTGTCGAAGGAGACCGACTCGACGCGGATGTAGCGGTCGAGGTCGA
>JAGQIT010000869.1 GCA_020431135.1 Myxococcales bacterium
GCCGAGCGCTTCCCCGAGTGCCGCGAGGTCGGCGAAGATCCGCGGGAGCTCGGCGCCCTCCACCGCCTCGATCGCCCGACCTCCGGCGTCGTCGCCTTCGCCCGGACCGCCGCGGCATGGGCCGCCGGGCGCGGGGGCTTCGCCTCCGGGGACGTCCGCAAGCACTACGCCGCGCTCAGCCGCCGCCGCGATCTCGGCGACGACACGGGCGCCCTCGTCGGCGCCGACGCCTGGCTCGCCACCCCGCAGCCGATTGGCGACGCGCCGCTGCCCGAGGCCCTCGGCGAGGAGCTCGCCCGCCTGACGATCGCCGGCGGCGAGCTGCCGATGTCGGTCATCCGGGCGCCGCTCGGCCGCGGCGATCAGCGGGGCAAGGTCGCCGTCCGCGGCGATGGGCTGGCGGCGATGACCGATCTCCAGGTGCTCGTCGACGCCGGCGACGTCCGCCTCCTCCTCCTCCGCCTGCGCAGCGGCCGACGCCACCAGGCTCGAGTCCACCTCGCCGCCGCCGGCTGGCCGATCGTCGGAGATCGCCGCTACGGCGGCGAGCCGGGGCCGCAGCTCCTCCTCCACGCGTGGTGCCTCGATCTCAGCCCAGCGATCGCGGGCGAGGTCCCGGTCGTCGCGCCGCTGCCCGCCGACTTCGCCTCGGCGCTCGCCTGAGCGGCGCCCGCTCAGCGCAGACCTCCTGCGCTGAGCGGCGCTAGATCCGGGCTCGCACACGGAGCGCACCTGCGGCGGACATCGCCGCTGCGAACGTCGCTGCGACGACCCCCTGAACACACGACGGCGGGCAAGCGAGACGTCCGCACACCCGGCGGCCTCCGGGCCGGGTGACGCCGAGCGACGCGGACCTCCGCGCCCATCAACCGCGTCAGCGATGCTCGAATCTGGCCCCCGCGTGCTATCGTCGCGCCTCCCCATGCGCACCCGAGCTCGCGGGCGCACCGACACCGGCCGCACCCGCTCCCACAACGAGGACGCGTTCCGCGCCGACAAGGACCTCGGCCTCTTCATCGTCTGCGACGGCGTCGGCGGCCGCGCCCGCGGCGAGATCGCCAGCGAGGAGACGGCCGATCTGATCTGGGAGTGGGTCAAGGCCGAGCTGCCGCAGCTGCGCGAGCTCCCGCCCGGCCAGGCCCGCGACGGTCGCCTGGTGTCGATGGTCCGCTCGGCGATCCAGAACGCCTGCTACATGGTCCACGGCATGGGCGAGCTCGACCCGGATCGTCGGGGCATGAGCACCACCGCGTCGGTGCTGCTCCTTCAGGGCGACGTCGGGATCATCGGCCAGGTCGGCGACTCGCGGGTCTACCGGGCGCGCGGCGACGAGGTCCGCCAGCTCACCGAGGACCACACGCTCGTCGCCCTCCAGGTGAAGTCGGGGATCATCACCGCGGAGCAGGCGAGGACCTCGCGGATGAAGAACATGATCACCCGCGCGGTCGGCCAAAAGGAGTACGTCGAGGTCGACGTCCGCCGCTTCGAGGTCGTCCCCGAGGATCGCTTCCTCCTCTGCTCCGACGGCCTCCACGAGTACCTCGACTCGACCGAGACGCTGATCGAGCTCTTCCAGATGGACGTCGGCGACGCGGCCAAGCGGGCGATCGATCTCGCCAACGAAGGGGGCGGCAAGGACAACATCACCGCCCTCTTCATCCGCTGCCTCGCGGACTGAGCGGCGGACGCGATGGCGGACGCGCTCGCGATCGTCGAGATCCCAGCGGGCGCGCGCCTCCCCTTCGTCGATCTCCTGCGCCTCGCCGACGACTCGGAGGCGGCGCTCCGCGGCTACCTCGATCGCGGGCGCCTCTTCGTCCTGCGCGACGGCGCCGCGGCGCTCGGCGAGGCCCTGGTCGAGCTCCCCGCGGACGTCGACGCGGCGGCGGAGCTGCTGTCGATCGCCGTCGCCGAGCGGGCGCGCGGCCGCGGCCTCGGCGGCCGCCTCCTCGATCACGTCGCCCAGGTGACGCGGGCGGCCGGCGTCCGCCGCCTCGAGGTGGCGACCGCGACCTCGAGCCTCGCCGCCCTCGCCTTCTACCTGCGCCGCGGCTTTCGCCCCCTGCGGATCGACCGCGACTACTTCAGCCCCGCCCGCGGCTACCCGGCGGGGAGCGAAGAGAACGGGATCCCGCTGCGCGATCGGATCTGGCTCGACCTCGACCTCCGCCCCTGACGCCCGCGACGATCCCGAGGGCGGGCTCCGCCCTCAGCTGTCTATTGAGACAGTAGAGAGGATCCACCGCCGCCGAGAACGACGAGGCGGGCGCGTCGCCGCGCCCGCCTGTCCGCCGCACTCGACCGCCGCGCTACTCGGCGGCCTCGTAGGCCTCCATCGGCGGGCAGGTGCACACCAGGTGGCGGTCGCCGTAGGCGTTGTCGAGGCGGGCGACCGCCGGCCAGAACTTGTGCTCGCGCAGCCACGGCGCCGGGAAGGCGGCCTGCTCGCGGCTGTAGGGGTGCGTCCACTCGGCGGCCGTCACCGCCGCGGCGGTGTGCGGCGCGTTCTTCAGCGGGTTGTCCTTGCGGTCGGCCTCGCCGCGCTCGATCGCCGCGATCTCCTCGCGGATCGCCAGCATCGCCGCGCAGAAGCGGTCGAGCTCGGCCTTCGGCTCGCTCTCCGTCGGCTCGACCATCAGCGTGCCGGCGACCGGGAACGACAGGGTCGGCGCGTGGAAGCCGAAGTCCATCAGGCGCTTGGCGACGTCCTCGGCCTCGATCCCGGCGCTCTGCTTGAAGGGGCGCAGGTCGAGGATCATCTCGTGGGCGCACATCCCCTCGGCGCCGCGGTAGAGCACCTGGTAGGCGTCGCTGAGGCGCTTGGCGATGTAGTTGGCGTTCAAGATCGCGTACTGCGTCGCCTTGGTCAGGCCCTTGGCGCCCATCATCGCGATGTACATCCACGAGATCGTCAGGATGCTCGGCGAGCCGTAGGGCGCCGCCGCGATCGCGCCGATTCGCGTGTCCGCGTCGCCGCCGAGATCGACCACCGGGTGCCCGGGGAGGAAGGGCGCGAGGTGCTCGGCGACGGCGATCGGCCCCATCCCCGGGCCGCCGCCGCCGTG
>JAGQIT010000870.1 GCA_020431135.1 Myxococcales bacterium
AGCCTGCCGGCGAGCTGCTCGTCGAGAGACGCCTGGACCTCGGGATCCGAGGCGCCGGAGATCCGCACCTGGGCGCCGTCGGGATCCGAGTTGATCAGCCAGCGGATCGTCTCGACCTCGGCGACCGCCGCCCCGTTGTCGCCGGCGTCGTCGATCGGCGCGACCTCGGCGACGGTCTCGGCCGCCGCGCCCTCGTCGTCGCTCGCGCGGAGGAAGCCGCTGGCGACCATCGTCAGCACGGCGATCAACGCCCCGACCAGCGGCAAGACGATCCACACGCCGAGGCTCCGCGACGGCGCCGCGGTCAGGCCGGTGATCATCGTCCCGGTCGTCGGCTCCGCCGCGGACACAGCCGAGAAGGCCGGCGGCGCGCCGCCGACCGAGGCCTCTGCGGGCGCCGGGACGACCGTCAGCACGGGGGCCTCGCGCGACGTCTCGAGCTCGACGCCGTCGAGCTCCACGCCGCCCGACGGCGTCGCGTCCGGGCGCGTAGCGACCTCGTCCTCGCCGCGGACCAGGGCGATCTTCGGCCGCCCCGCCCCCGACCGGCTCGCCCGCAGCGTCGCCCGCCGGTACTCGGCCTGGTCGCCGAAGCGCTCGCGCATGATCGCCGCGAGCATCGCCCGCGGCTCGCGATCCCCCGCGGTGTCGACCTCGCGCAGGAGCCCGCGGAGCTCGCGGACCATCTCCGCCGCCGAGGCGAAGCGATCGCCGGGGTCGCGGGCGAGGGTCCGCTCGAGGATCCGCTCGAGCGCCGGCGGGAGATCGGGGCGGACCTCGGCGAGCGGCGGGCGCTCGCAGGCGACGACCTTGCGCAGGGTCTCGACGTCGTTCTCGCCGGCGAAGAGGCGCTCACCCGTGCACAGCTCCCAGAGGATCACGCCGAGCGCGAAGAGGTCGCAGGCCGGCGTCAGCGGCTTCGACTGCGCCTGCTCCGGCGACATGTAGGGGAGCTTGCCGCGGAGCTGACCGGTGCGCGTGTCGGTCCGCTTGCCCTTCGCCTTCATGATCCCGAAGTCGACGATCCGCACCCAGCCGTCGAGGTCAATGAGGAGGTTTTGCGGCGAGACGTCGCGGTGGATCACGCCGAGCGGGTTGCCGTCGGCGTCGCGGAGCTCGTGGGCGGCGCGCAGGCCCTCGCAGGCGTCGATGAGGATCTGGAGGATGACCGCGACCGGCAGGCGCTCGCGCTTCGGCCGGAGCTTGCGGATCAGCGCCGACAGCGTCTCGCCGTCGACGAACTCCATGACCATGTAGTAGTCGCCGCGGTCGTGGCCGAGGTCGAGGATCTCGACGACGTGCGGGTTGTGGATCTGGGCGGCGATCCGGGCCTCGTCGAGGAACATGTCGACGAGGTTCTGCTCGGCCGCGAGGTGCGGGTGGATGACCTTGATCGCGACCAGCTTCTCGAAGCCCGCGCTGCCTGTCGCGCGGGCCAGGTACACGGTCGCCATCCCGCCGTGGCCGAGGCGCTGGAGGACGTCGTAGCGGCCGATCCGACGGCGCAATTGCCGGGCGTCGGCCTCATCGCGAGAGGCCGACGGCTCCTCCAAGGGGACGACCTTGGTCTCGGGCTCGGCTTCCATCTCTGACAAGCGGGGGGCGCTACTCGGTTTCACGATACGCCATGCCGCCCTGCTTATCACCTGCCGCCGTCACGGCGCCGCGTTCGAGGGTTGGGAATGGCTGGAGTTTCTTCCATGCAGACGGAGACCTTGTGCCGCTTGGTAGCTTTGTGATGCCGCGCTCGTGGAGCCAA
>JAGQIT010000871.1:0-7843 GCA_020431135.1 Myxococcales bacterium
TCGACATCTCGATCCTCGACGTCGGCGACGGGATCTTCGAGGTCGTGGCGACCGCCGGCGACACCTTCCTCGGCGGCCAGGACTTCGACGAGCGCGTCGTCGACTACCTCGTCGAGACCGTCGAGGAGGGCCGCGACATCGACATCCGCGGCGATCGCATGGCTATGCAGCGGATCCGCGACGCCGCCGAGAAGGCGCGCTGCGAGCTCTCCGAGCAGGCCGAGGTCACGATCGATCTCCCCTTCCTCCACACGACGCCGGCCGGCGAGGTCCACCACCTGCGCGGCGAGTCGCTGACGCGGGCGCAGATCGAGGACCTCACCGCCGACCTCGTCGAGCGGACGATCGCGATCTGCGAGCAGGCGCTCGCCGACGCCAACCTCGACAAGGGGACGATCGACGACGTCGTCCTCGTCGGCGGCATGACCCGGATGCCGCTGATCCGCCGGCGCGTCGCCGAGTTCTTCGACCGCGAGCCGTGCGCGGGCGTCAACCCGGACGAGCTCGTCGCCCTCGGCGCGGCCCTCCAGGCGGCGTCGCTCTCCCACGACACCGAGGACATGCTCCTCCTCGACGTCACCCCGCACAGCCTCGGGATGATGGTCGCCGGCGGCTACTTCCACCGCCTGATTGAGAAGAACACGACCGTGCCGACCAAGGCCGGACATGTCTTCACGACCACGCGCGACAACCAGACCTCGGTGAAGATCCTCGTCCTCCAGGGCGAGAGCGACAAGGCGGCGGAGAACGAGCTCCTCGGCGAGTTCATCCTCTCGGGCCTGCGCAAGGCGCCGCGCGGCCAGGTCCAGGTCGACGTCTCCTTCGCCATCTCTGTCGACGGCATCGTCAGCGTCAGCGCCAAGGACCTCGAGACCGGGCAGGAGCAGACGATCACCGTCACCGCGACGAGCGGCCTCACCGACGACGAGCTCGAGCGCCTGGTCCACGAGTCGAACGCCTTCATGGTCGAGGCCCGCGCCTCCGAGGAGCTCGCCCGCCGCCGCCGCCAGGTCGAGCGCCTGATGGGCGACATCGAGGAGGTCCTGCCGCGCGTCCGCGAGGTGATGAACGGCACCCGCTTCGGCCGCGAGGCGCTGAGCAAGGTCGCCGAGGTCCTCCACCGCGGCGAGCGCGAGCTCCACGTCGGCGATCCGCGCTCGCTCAGCGAGGCGATGGAGAGCCTGGAGCGCGCGCAGACGATGCTCCGCGGGATCGCCGAGCGCAGCGGCCGCTAGGGTGCTCCGTTGGCGAAGGGAGGGGCGGTCAGCTCGAACGCGGCGACGCGCGCGAATCGGGCGCCGACGTGCCCTGCTCAGCAGGAGCGCCGCGCGTCGTCGCCGACGGCCACTCTCCCTGTTCGTGGAGACAGGTCGACATGAGGGCGGCTAGCCCTTCTTCGCCGGCTTGATCGTGTCGATGATCGCGGGGTCAAGGCCGACGGCCGCGAGGACCTCGCGGGTGTGCTGGCCGAGCGCCGGCGCCGGGGTCTTCGGCGTGCGCCCGAGCGAGGGCAGGGTCGGGCCGGGGGCGCGGAAGCTGCCGCCGCTCGGGGTCGGGGTCGCCTCGACGAGGCCGCTTGCGTCGTACATCGGCTCGGCCGTAGCGCTGGCGACGTCGTGGACCGCAGACACGGGGAGGTTGAGCGGCGCGAGCTTGTCGAGCCATGCCGCCCGCGGCTGCTCGGCGAAGCGGGCCGCGGTCTTCGCCGCAGCTGCCGCGCCCGCGTCGCTCGAGTCGAGGCCGACGGCGGCGAGCTCCGGCAGCTCGATCGCCTGGCAGAGCGTGATCCAGAACTTCGGCTCGAGGCAGCCGACCGCGAGGTCGAGGCCGTCGGCGCAGGTGTAGGTCCGGTACGAGGGGATCGACCCGCCGAGGAGGCGCTGCGACATCGGCTCGCCGCCGACGCTGTGCTCGGCCCAGGCCCAGGTCATGAACTGCAGCGGTCCCTGTGCGAGCGGCTGGCTGATGTGGCCGCCGACACCGGCGCGCTCGCGGCGCAGTAGGGCGGCCAGGATCGCCGCCGAGGCGAGGCTGCCGGCCGTGCAGTCCGCGAATTGGGCCGCCGGGATGGTCTCGCTTTGGAGGCGATCGAGGAGGCCGCTCAGGGCGACGAAGTTCAGGTCGTGGCCGACCGCGTCGCCGTGGTTGAAGCCTGGGAGGGAGGCGGTGATGAGCCGCGGATTGGCGGCGCGGAGGCTGTCGAGGCCGAGCCCCCAGCGGTCGAGCGTGCCCGGGCGGAAGCTCTCGACGAGCACGTCCGCCTCCGCCGCGAGCGCGCGCAGGGCCGCGGCGCCGGCCTCCGTGCGCAGGTCGAGGGCGACCGACTCGGCGCCGCGCATGTAGACGCAGAAGCCGACGCCGACGCCGTCGACCAGCGGCGGCGTGTAGCGCATCAGATCGCCGGTTCGCGGATCTTCGATCTTGATCACGCGGGCGCCGAGGTCGAGGAGCATGCGGGCGAGCACCGCCCCGGGGAGCATGCGGCTGACGTCGACGACGACGATGCCGTCGAGGGGGAGGGGCGACGTGGACTCCATGGCCGGCGAGCCTACCGCGCTTTTCGCGGCCGGGCGCCGCGGAGTTCGCGTGGCCACGGGTTGCTTGGAGCGAGGGCGTCCGCGCCCCGACCGCGGGCGCTAGCTCGACAGCTTCGGCGGCCGCCGAGGTCGGCGCGGCGGCAGCGGCAGCTTGAGGTAGTCCTTGATCAGGATCTCGACCTCGCGGCGCAGGTCCATGCGATCGCCGTTGTTGGTGATCACGTAGTCGGCGAGCGCCTGGCGCTGGGCGTCGTCCATCTGCGCGGCCATCCGCGCCCGGATCTCGGCCGCGCCGAGGCCGTCGCGATCGCTGACCCTGGCGATCCGCAGGTCGTCGCGCGAGGCGACGACGATCACCCCGTCGAGGATCTCCTGGAGGTTGTTCTCGAAGAGCAGCGGGACCTCGTAGACGACGGTGCGCTGCCCGGCCTTCTCGAGGGCGTCGAGCACCTCCTCGAAGCGCTCGCGGATCCGCGGGTGGAGGATCTTCTCGAGGGCGACGCGGCGCTCCGGATCGGCGAAGACGATCTCGGCGAGCTTGGCGCGATCGAGGTGTCCCTCCGGGGTGAGGATCGCCTCGCCGAACTCGTCGACCACCGCGGCCAGGCCCTTGGAGCCGCGGGTGACGACCATCCGCGAGAGCTCGTCGGCGGAGACGACCGGGATCCCGTACTCCTCGATGACCGACGCGACCGTCGATTTGCCGCTGCCGATCCCCCCGGTGAGTCCGAACACCTGCATCGCCTCCAAGCGTAGGAGGCCGCGCCGCTCCTGTATAGTCGGCCGGCCCACAATGTCCGCAGAAGGGAAACAGCGCTCCGGCTGGAGGGTCGCCTCCGCAACTTTTGAGCTCTCCGCGCCGTCGCTCGAGCACTGCCCGCCGCCGACCCTCCCCGAGGTCGCCGTCGCCGGGCGATCGAACGTCGGCAAGTCGAGCCTCCTCAACGCGTTCGCGGGTCAGCGCGCCCTCGCCCGGGTCAGCCGCACGCCCGGGCGCACGCGCCTCCTCAACTTCTTCAAGGTCGTGCTCAGGCACCCGCGCTTCGGCGATCGCGTGCTGCGTTGGGTCGATCTCCCCGGATACGGCTACGCCGCCGCGCACGCGTCGGTGCGTGAGGCCTTCGGGCCGATGATCGAGAGCTACCTCCAAGAGCGCGTCGTCCTCGTCGAGCTCATGGTCCTCATCGATGTCCGTCGCGGGGCCGGTGATCAGGATCGCCAGCTCCTCGAGTACGCGGCCGCGCGCGACCTCCCGGTGCGGATCGTCGGCACGAAGGCGGACAAGCTGAGCAAGTCGGAGCGCGGCGTCGTCGGGCGGAAGATCGCCAACGCCCTCGAGCTGCCGACCTCAGCGCTGGCGCTGACGAGCGCGAGCAAGGGCCTCGGCCTCGGCGACGAGGGCCGCGGGCGCGGGCTCACCCGGCTCCTCGCCGAGCGGATCGAGAATGCGAGCTGCTAGCGGCGGGTCGGCGTCCGCCTGGGCGCTGCGGGCCGCGGCCGCGGAGGATCTCGCGGTGATCGTCGCGATCGAGAACGAGGCCTTCCCGCGCCCGTGGCCGGCCGCGATCTACAACGAGGAGCTGCGCCGCGAGACGACCTGGCTCGATGTCGCCCAAGGCCCCGGAGGGGAGGTCCTCGCCTTCCTCTGCGCCTGGCGGATCCTCGACGCGTGTCATCTCCTGCGGATCGCCACGCGGGAGGCCGCGCGCGGGCAGGGGATCGGCCGCGCCCTGGTCGAGCGCCTGATCGCGGCGGCGACGGCCGTGGGGTGCACGCACATCGAGCTCGAGGTAGCGAGCCGCAACGCCGGGGCCCTCGCGCTCTACCGCGGGCTCGGCTTCGCGGAGGTCGGTCGCCGGCCGAAGTACTACCGGGATCCGATCGACGACGCGATCCTCATGGATCTCCCCCTCGCGACCCTCGGCGAACGCGGGGCCCGCGACGGGTAGGGCCCGCGCGCGACGTCGCCGGAGCCTGCCCTGCGACGCGTGACGCGGCTCGGCGGACGCGAGCGGGATCACGGCGGGGGCTCCGTCCGGGGATTGTCCCATTCCGAGCGTTGCCGTATGAACGCCCCGTGTCTGCGGCCCACTTCGCGGCGACGGTCGAATCCCGCCGAGACCTCGGCGGCGGCTACTTCATCCTGTCGCTGCACACGGACGCGCCGGCGCCGATCGAGGACACGGTCCCCGGCCAGTTCGTGATGGTCCGCGGCGACTGGGGCCGCGATCTCCTCAACCCCCGCGCCTTCTCGGTGCTCGAGGTCGACGGGGCCCAGCGCCTGGCGATCCTCGCCAAGATCTTCGGGCGCGGGACCGCCCGCCTCGCCGCCGCTGAGCCCGGCGAGCCGATGACCGTCACCGGCCCGCTCGGGCGCGGCTTCGCGGCCCCGCGCGCTGGTTGCACCCAGCTCCTCGTCGCCGGCGGCGTCGGCCTGCCGCCGCTCCTCTTCCAGGCCCGCCGCGCCGCCGAGAACGGGCGCCCGAAGGCCGTCGAGATGCTCTACGGCGGCCGCGGCCGCGACGATCTCGTCCTCGTCGATCAGCTCGACGCCTGGGGCACGCCCTACGCGCTCGCCACCGATGACGGCAGCGTCGGCCGCGAGGGCAGGGTGACGCTCCTCCTCGAGGAGCGCATCGCCACGGCCAAGGCCGCCGGCGAGGCGATCGAGATCCTCGCCTGCGGACCGACGCCGATGCTCGCCGCGGTCCGCACGATCGGCCTCGCTGCGGGCGTCGCCACCTACCTCTGCCTCGAGGAGAACATGGCCTGCGGCTTCGGCGTGTGCCTCGGCTGCGCGGTCCCGGTCCACGGGCCGCGCCCCTACCGCTACTGCTGCACCGACGGCCCCGTCTTTGACGCGGAGGAGGTCCGCTGGCCATGAGCGCCGCGCCGCCCCCCGCCGCTGGCCTCGCGCCGGCCGACGTCGATCTCCGCACCCGCTTCGCCGGCAAGACCCTGGCGACGCCGCTCCTCGCCGCCTCCGGCTGCTTCGCCTACGGCCAGCAGTTCGCCGCCTTCACCGACCTGCGCCGCCTCGGCGGCCTCGTCACCAAGGGGATCTCGCCGGCGCCGCGCTTCGGCAACCCGCTGCCGCGGATCTGCGAGACCGCGGCCGGCATGCTCAACTCGATCGGCCTCGAGAACGTCGGCGTCGACGCCTTCCTCGCCGACAAGCTCCCCTTCCTCCGCGACCTCGGGATCAGCGTCTGGGTCAACTTCTTCGGCACCGACTTCGAGAGCTACGTCGAGTGCGCTGAGCGACTCAGCGTCGGCGAGGGCATCGACGTCCTCGAGATGAACATCTCGTGCCCGAACATCAAGAAGGGCGGCATCGAGTTCGGCACCGTCCCCGAGGTCGCCCACCGCCTGACCAAGGCCTGCGTCGAGGCGACGCTGCTGCCGATCGTCGTCAAGCTCAGCCCGAACGCCGGCGACATCGTCGGCATGGCCCAGGCCGTCGCCGAGGCGGGCGCTGCGGGGGTCTCCCTGATCAACACGATCACCGGGATGGCGATCGACGTGCGCAAGCGTCGGCCGCGGCTGGCGACGACCTACGGCGGCCTCTCGGGCCCCGCGATCAAGCCGATCGCCCTGCGCATGGTCCACCAGGTGGCGAAGGCGCTGCCGGAGCTGCCGATCTGCGGGATCGGCGGGATCATGTCCGGTGAGGACGCCCTCGAATTCCTCATGGCGGGGGCGAGGACCGTGCAGGTCGGGACCGCGCTCTTCGCGGAGCCCGGGGCGATCGCGCGGATCACCGACGAGCTTCGATCGCTGATGGCCGAGCTCGGCATCCCCGCGATCGACGCGGCGGTCGGCGTCCTCGAGGCGATCCCGCCGGAGCCTGCGTACGCGGGGTAGGGGCGAGGACGCCCCGGCTTCGACGGCGCCCGCGGGCGGCCCTCCGCGGGCCCCGCGGATGAACGCTGCTTGCGGCGATCAAGCGGTCTCGATAGGCTGTGAGCGCTGATGACGGAGCGGCCAATTCCGCTGCGAGCGCGCCTCGCGGCCTCTTTCATCGATGTTTCCCCGGAGTGGGGCGTGGTCGCGGCGAGCAAGCTGATGGGGGCCGCGGCGCGGGCCCGGCTCCCGCGCTTGGTCAGCCGGCCGGCGATCGCCGCCTACTGCCGCTACTTCGGGGTCGACCTCGACGACGTCGACGCGGCGAGCCACAGCACCGGCTACGACTCCTTCGACGCCTTCTTCACCCGCCGCCTGCGCCGCGGCGCGCGGACGATCGATCGGGCGAGCGCGGCGATCGTCTCGCCCTGCGACGGCCTCCTGCGCGAGGTCGTGCAGATCCGCGAGGGCGTCACGGTCAACGCCAAGGGCACGGCGATGTCGATCGCCGAGCTCGTCGCCGACGAGGAGGTCGCGCGCAGGTTCGAGGGCGGCTGGGCGGCGACGATCTACCTCCACCCCCGCGACTACCACCGCGTCCACGCGCCCTGCGACGCCCTCGCCGAGCAGGTCATCCTCGTCCCCGGGCGCCTGCTTCCGGTCACCGACGCGGCGATCGAGCGCGTCCCGAGCCTCTTCACCCTCAACGAGCGCCTCGTCCACATCCTCGACACGGTCCACGGGACCATGGCGGTGGTGATGGTCGCGGCCTTCGGCGTCGGCCACATGAGCTGCGTCTACCGCCACATCAGCGCGCACCCCCGCGAGATCCAGCGGGTCCCCTGCGAGCCGCCGCCGCGCCTGCGCAAGGGCGACGAGCTCGGCATCTTCCATCTCGGATCGACGGTCGTGCTGGTCACTGAGCCCGGCGTCGAGCCGATCGATCTCCCCCTGCCCGCGCCGCTCCGGCTGGGTCAGGCCATCTTGCAAGGACGTGGAAAGCCATGACCTGGACGTTCTCGGCCGAGGAGTGGCTGGTCGACTTCAACTCCGCGCCGCGCGGCGTGGCCCGCTCGGGGCAGTCGCTCGATCCGATCGACGAGCAGCTCCGCCAGCTCCTCCCTTGGATCGCCAGCGAGCCCCAGCTCGTGATGCCGTCGATCGTGCCCAAGCGGCCCAAGCCCGAGGCGCCGCCGCCTCCGGCGCCCCCGGCTGCGGTCGCGGATGACGGCCTCGAGATCGAGCTTCACCCAACGACACCTGCGCCGCCGACACCGGTGCCGCGGCAGGCCGCGCCGCCGCCCCGAGTGTCGCCGGCGCGCGAGGAGAACGCCCCGCAGCCGCCCGGCGGCGGTGAACTCTCAGTTTTCATCCCGACGCTGACCCGCGGCTCTGGACCGGTGAAGGCGAAGGAGCCGGTCCTCGAGATCGGGATCCCCGGCGATGACGACGACGCCGACGCC
>JAGQIT010000871.1:7889-8333 GCA_020431135.1 Myxococcales bacterium
TCGACGAGGCGTCGGAGCCCGAGCCGCAAGCTGCGGTCTCGGGTGTCCTCGAGGACACGTCGGGGGAGATCTTCGACGACGAGTCGACCGCGTCCGGAGCGCTCTACGACGATGACGACGACGCGTCGGTCGCGTCGGGGGAGATCGACGGCGGCGCCGGGGCGGTCGCGTCGGGGGAGCTCCTCGAGGAGGCCGACGTGCTCGAGGAGGCCGAGGTGTTCGAGGAGGCCGAGGTGCTCGAGGACGCCGAGGTCATCGAGGACGCCGACGAGGTCATCGACGCCGAGGAGGTCATCGAGGACGAGGCGGAGCCTCTCGTCGAGGCGAGCCCGCCGGCACCTCCGCCTGCGCCGCCGTCTCCGCCGTCTCCGCCGTCGCCGCGGGCGCCCCCGCCGGTCCGCGCGGACGCGCCGCCGCCGCCGCCGCGCTCCGCTCCGGAGCCCG
>JAGQIT010000872.1 GCA_020431135.1 Myxococcales bacterium
CGCCACAGCCGCCGCCGCCGCCGCCTCCACCGCCTCCACCAAAGGAGTCGCAGAGGTTCTCGCCGCCGCCGCCGCCGCCGCCTCCACCGCCGCCCTTCCCGTTCTCGCCGTCCCCCCCGCCGTCGCCGCCCTTGGGCGCGTAGCCGGAGCTCCCGTAGCCCGTCGACCCCGCGAGGCCGTTCGCGCCATCGCCGCCGGGCGCCCCGTTCTGCCCCCAGTAGCTCTGCGGGGTGTTCCAGTTGCCCTGGTTCGACGGGGTCCCCTGCCCGCCCGCGGTCCCGCCGCCGCCGGCGCCGCCCGGGCTCCCGGAGGCCGGGCCGTTCCCCGGCTGCCCGCCGATCCCGCCCGACGCCCCGCAGCTCGAGCTCCCGCCGCCGCCCCCCTGCGGCTTCGAGCAGGTCGAGCAGAGGCCGGTGCTGTCCTCGCAGCCAGGTTGTCCCGGCTGCCCGGCGCCGCCGTTGGCGGCCGACCCCGAGGTGTCCTCGCCGTCGCCGCCGTCGCCGGCGACGCCCGCCTCGATCACGCTCTCGAAGATCCCCAGGTCGTCGCACCCCGACGCGAAGACCCCGTAGGCCGAGGCCCCGGGCGGCGCGTCGCCGCCCGCGATCGTCAGGAGGTGGAGGACGGTCGTCGACCCCAGCCCCTCCGCCCGCACCGCGGTCGGGTCGCCGACCTCGATCCGCGTCAGGTTGTCGGGCGAGCGCGACCAGTCGTCGCCCTCGTCGTAGCCGCCGAAGACCGAGACCCCGTCGGCCATCTTCAGGGTCGCGGCCTCCGGGTAGACGCCCTTGGCGACGTAGACATCGGCGTCGGTCGCCGCCGCCTTGGTGATCCCGGCGGCGACGGTCTTGAGCGGCTGATCGCGGGTGCCGGGGTTGCCGTCGTTGCCCGAGGTGGCGACGTAGATCGCGTTCGGCGACGTCGACTTGATGCCGCCGCAGACCCCGTCGCACCAGCCGTAGCCGCTGCCGTTGAAGGGCCCGTCGTCGCAGGCCTCGCCGCCCTCGACCACGCCGTCGCCGCAGCCCGGCGGCGCGACCGTGTCGGAGCCCTCGCTCTCGCTGCCCGCCGACGCGTCGCTCGTCGCCTCGGTCCCGCCGCCGCTGCTCTCCGTGCCGCCGGTCGAGCTGCCGTCTGAGGCGCTCTGATTGCCAGCCGAGAGCCCACCGGGCGCGGCCGAGTCCCCATCCCCGAGCGCGCAACCACAAGCGACGAGCGCGAGCGCTGCGAGTGATCCACCAAAGCCAAAGAAACGCATGTTCCCAAGCTAGCGCATCCCGCACGCGATGAGCGCGTTTTTTCCCGGCGCGAGCGGGCGTTTTTGACCGTGCTCTTCGCCCTCCTAGGGGGGCCTGGCGACGTCTGCGGGAGATCGGCCCCGTCCGTAAGGACGCCGCACATCCGCGTCGGAGGGCCCCGCGAGGCCCCTCCCCTTCGCCGCAGCGGCGACCGTGAACCTGTCCCTATAAACAGGCATCTTCGCGGCCGCGCGCCGACCCCTCGCCGCGCGACCGACGAGCGACGCGACGCGACCCGGTCGGAGCGCATCGGCTCCGCCCGGGTCGCGCCGCGTCGACGATCTCAGTCGGCGATCCGCGGGTTGATCCGCTCGGCCTCGGCGAGCTCGGACGCGGCCCGCTCGGCGTCGCCGCGGGCCGCGAAGATCTCGCTGGCGACGAGGTGGAGCTGCGCCGAACGCCACGGGCTGGCGAGCGCGTCCTCGATCACCTGCTGCGCCTGCGCGGCCTGGCCGGCGGCCAGGAGCGCCTCGGCGAAGAGGATCTTCGCCTCGCCGTTCGGCCGCAGCGTGTGGTTGGCCTCAGCGAGCTCGAGCGCCCGCGCAGGCGCGTCGCCGCGGCCGAGGTAGTGGCCGAGCGCGTGCCCGGCCGCGGCCTCCGGATAGCGGTCGAGGAGCGCCTCGTAGGCCTCACGGGCCTCCTTGCGCAGGGCCGCGGCCCGCTCGGCGTCGCCGGCCTCCTCCTTTAGATCCGCCAGCGCGTCCATGAACTCCGGGTTGCGCGTGCGGACGATGAGATCCTCGTAGAGGTCCATCGCCGCCGCCGGCTCGCCGAGCCGCGCTCGGATCTCCGCGATGTGCTCCTCGATCAGCCAGAACCCCGAGAGCTCGGCCTCGGCGTTGCGGTAGTGGGCGTAGGCCTCGTGGTAGCGCCCGCGATCGAGATCGAGGAGCCCGCGCATCAGCCGGAGCCACGCCCGCGGCTGCGCGATCTGTCCGTCGTACTCCTCGAGCGCGCGCTTGTAGAGCGCGTCGGCGCCGTCGAAGTCGCCGGTCTTCCAGCGGTAGGTGGCGAGGCGGGCGAGCGAGGTGACGCCCGGCTTGGCCTCGGCGATCCGCAGGAAGTCCTCCAACGCCGCCCCGTAGCCGCCGCGCTGGAAGGCGATGTCGGCCCGCAGCCCGTCGATCGCCGCCTGCTGGCGATCGTCGAGGAGCAGCCGCTCCGACAGCCGATCGAGATCCGCGTCCGCGGCGTCGAGGCGGTGGAGCGTGAAGTGGAGGCGCGCGCGCGTCATCCACGGCCCGGTCCCCTCGCCGGCGAGCGCGAAGGCCTCCTCGAGGGCCTCCTCGGCCGCCGCGTAGTCGTCGTAGTCGCCCGTGAGCTGCGCCCGCTCGAGGAGCGCGCCCGTGAGGGTCTCGAGCGTCACCCACGAGGGCGTCAGCGCCTGGGCGCGGTGGCGGATCGCGGCGATCCGCGCGTCGACGTTCGCGAGCTCGTCGGCGTAGGTCACCGGCACGTCCGGCAGCGGCACGTCCGGCGGCGCGATCGCGGGGGCGTGCTCCTCCCCCTCGTCGACGCCCTCCGCCGGGCCGCCGCCCTCGCCGGACGCCGACGGCGTCGCCGTCGTCGAGCAGCCGAGAACGAGCGCGAGCGCGACCAGCCCGCGGGCGAAGGGGAGCCCTCCGCCGCGGGTCCAGCCGCGCCCCTGTGTGTCGCGTGTCACGACCACGTGCTCCGCCCAGCCCTAGTGAGGATCGGCGAGGTAGGGGAAGTCCGTCAGGAACGCCTTGTCATTCGCCGGCGGGTTGACCGGGACACCGGCGAGCGTCCCCGCGTCGTGGACGTTGAGGTCGAGGAGAACGACCGCGAGGGTCACGTCCATCACCGGATCCGCGGGCAGGCGCCCGTTGGGGAAGCCGGCGTCGCCCGTGAGGTCGAGCTTGAGCGTGTCCGGGACGACGAGCGGCGCCGCTTGCATGACGCACGCCGCCGCCGCGCAGGGCGTCAGGGTGAGGCCGATGAGATCGTCGTCGAGCGCCGCGTGGAGGCCCGTGACGTTGGCCGTGATCTCCGCGACGAAGTCGCCGTTGGCGTCGTCGGCCGGCGTCGCCGCGTTGTAGGCGTCCTTCGAGGTGATCACCGCCGTGTTGATCGCAGGCATGCCCATGCGATCGATCTGGGTGAGCTGATCCGCGGGCGTGTCGTCGAACACGAAGGGATCGCCGCCGGTGGTCTCGGTGTCGCTGGTCGTGCTCGTCGACGTCGTCGGGTCGTCCGTCGTCGACGTCGAGTCCGTCGTCGAGTCCGTCGTCGTGTCCGTCGTCGTGTCCGTCGTCGTGTCCGTCGTCGTCGCTGTCGTCGTCGCCGTCATCGTCGCCGTCATCGTCGCGGTCGCCGTGTCCGTCGAGCCGGTGTCGTCGCCGTTGCAGCCGGCGAGGGCCGGGAGCGCCACGACGCCCGCGAGGAGAGCGAAGGTCTGGATGGTCTTGGTCGTCATCATGGTCCCCTCCCCTACTGGCGCGTCGTCGCCCACATCTGGATCTTGTCGCTGCCGCCCGCGGCCGCGTCGGTGCTGATCTCGACGACGATCGCCGTGACGTTGGTCAGCGCGAACGTGTCGTTGTCCTTGTTGAAGGAGAGCGTCCCCGTGTCGAGGGTCGCGAGGTACCCGTCGAGGTCGAAGAAGAAGGGATCGTCGCGGAGGCCGGCGAAGACCCGGAGGCCGAGCGGGCCGTCGATGATGGTCCCGACGGGGCCGACGACGGGCTCCGCGGCGAGGCCCTCGACCTGCACGCCCCAGTCACCGGCGCCGTTTTGGCCGAAGCGGATCCAGACGTTCTCGTCGGCGACGTTGTCGGCGTTGTTGTCGATGTGGATGCCGTAGAGCGTCGACGCGTCGTACGTCCCCGGCTGCCCGACCTCGGTCAGCCCGGCGAAGGTGATGATCGCGACGATCTTCCCGTCGTCCTTGTGCCAAGCGTAGAAGTCGGTGATGTCCGCCGCCGGGTTCCCCTGGACCCCGGGGGCGTCGACGTGGTCGGCCGCGGTCACGACTCCGACGCCGATGACCGAGGCCAGGAGGCCGATCGCGGCCGCTCCTGCAATTCTAGTAGATACGCGCATAGGTTTTCCTTATGGCTCCGTTGGTGGCGATGCGCCAGGCGACGTAGGTACGAGCGCTCCTGTCATTCGGATCACCGAGACTTCAGACAATTTCGAAGTACGCCGTTCGCTCGCCAACGCCCGATGATCCGCCTAGGCTTCTCAGACGTAGTACGTGGACGCACGCGTCCGCGCCCGTCGGGACCGGCGGGCCCTATCGACCCTTTCGCTCCTATTCGACCATGAGGTACCTGATGAACATCCGCTCACTCTTTGCCCTCTCCGCGCTCTCGCTGGCGCTCGCTGCCTGCTCGGGCGACGACTCCGGCACGGAATCCGAGGCGACGACGGCGACGACGACCTCGCCGACGACGACCACGGACACGAGCTCGACGACCGACACCACCACCGACTCGACGACCGACACCACCACCGACTCGACGACCGACACCACCACCGACTCGACGACGACCTCGTCGACGACGGACGCGACGGAGTCGACCGGCGAGACCTCGACGACGACCACCACGGGCGGCGCCGAGCTCAGCTGCGACGCCTACTGCGACCTCTACCTGGGCGCCTGCGGCGACTTCAGCGAGTACGACAACAAGGAGTCGTGCATGGCTCAGTGCGCGCAGTGGCCCGAGGGGACCCTCGACGCGACGAGCGGCGACAGCCTCGGCTGCCGCATCTACCACGCGACGGTCGCCGAGTCGACGGACGCGAACATCCACTGCCCGCACGCCGGCCCGAGCGGCGGGGCCGCGGCGGACGACGCGGTCTGCGTCGACGACGGCGCGCCCGCCTGCGCCGACTACTGCTCGACCTACTTCCAGAACTGCAAGGACGGCAACGACGTCTACGAGGGCGACGAGGCCGCGTGCATGGACGCGTGCAAGATGTGGTACGCGGGCACCGACGCCGACACGGCCGGCGACACGATCGGCTGCCGCACCTACCACGCCGGCGCGGCGCTCGGCGATCCCGTCACCCACTGCCCGCACGCGAGCCCGAGCGGCGGCGGCGTCTGTACGGTCGGCTGAGCGCCCGCGCGCCGACCCTGAGCGAGCGGCCTCGTCGCGCGAGCGGCGGGGTCGCTCGCTCTCGTTCTCCCCGGGCCGGCTGGTGATTCAGTGCACGCCAGCGCGGGCCGCCGCCGCGGGCGTCCGCGCTGCGCAGGCCGCGTTCACTGGGTGAGCGTCATCGCCCGCTCGGGATCGTCGGTCTCGACCCAGTCGCCGCCGCGCTCGCACAGCCAGCGCAGGCGCTCGACGTGCTCCTCGTCGGAGAAGCGCCGGCGGACGCCGGTCATCTCGAGCGGGAAGATCGTGTAGGACCCGAAGGCCATGCCGCGCTCGCGGAAGCGTTCGATGGTGTTCGAGTCGAGGAGCGTGTGCTCCGCGGCGACGACGCTCGAGCCGATCCAGCGGCCGACCGTGTTCGCCTCGAGGATCGCGTTGACCAGGGTCTCGGGGTTCGAGTTGATCTCGTCGCGGGCGGCGAGCTCGCTCGGCAGCTCCGGGAAGTCGCGCAGCCAGGTCGGCAGGTAGTTCACCGTGTCGTCGTCGTAGGCGAAGCCCGAGTGGATCGGCGCGTGCTCGGCCTCGAGATCGCGGAGCTTAAAGAAGTCGAAGGAGGTGACGATCACCGTGTCCTCGGCCTGGGCGTCGCGGATCACCCGCGCGGCAGCGCGCCCGAGCTTGCGCTCCGACCACGAGGGCTTCGCCGGCTTGAGCTCGATGTTGATCGCGATCGCGCTGCCGAGCTCGGCGAGGACCTCGGCCAGGAGCGGGATCCGCTCCTCCTGGGCGTAGCGCATGATCACGGCCGAGCCGTCCGGGTCCACGCCCATGTAGAGCTCGCGCTGGACCCGGAGCTTCGACACCTCGTCCCAGGTCATCTCCTTGATCCGGCCCTGGACGCCGGTGAGGCGCTCCGTCGTGTCGTCGTGGAAGACGACGACCTTGCCGTCCTTGGTCAGCTGGACGTCGAGCTCGACGCCGTCGATCCCGAGCTCGCGGGCGCGCCGGAAGCCGGCGAGGGTGTTCTCCTGGTGGAGGTTGACGACGCCGCGATGCCCGAGGATCAACGGGCGCGCCTTTTCGATCATGAAGGGATTGCCGCCTTGACCCATATCCGGAGGGTATCAACCTCGACGGCGCCGGCGGTATCGTTCTCACGATGCTGACGCCACCTCGTCGGCGCGCTCGCGCTCTCCCGCAGGTCGGCCTCGGCGTGCTGCTCCTGTGCGCCTGTCCTCCACGTCAGGCGGCGCCGATCGAGTCACCCGAGCCCGGCGACACCGCTGCGCCCCCGGACGAGCCCCGCGACGCGACGCTCGCGGCCGAGGTCGCGCCGGAGTCCGAGCTCGCGCCCGCGCGGCCGATGTTCGCCAGCGACGACGGCCTCGTCCGCGCCCCGCTGCCCGCCGACGACGCGCAGTGGGAGTGCATCCGCCAGACGTCGCAGCCGCCGAAGCCGCCGACGACGCTGATCAAGTGCCGCCAGCGCGAGAGCAGCCGCTTCTTCTTCCTCCTCGCCAAGGACTACGAGGTCACCCCCGAGCAGCGCCGCGACGTCGACGGGATCATCCGCGAGGTCCTGCCGATGACCTATGAGCGCCTCTTCGACAGCTTCACGATCACCGGGACGACGCCGGTGGTCCATCAGGGGAGCGAGGGCCGCGAGGTCGAGATACGCGCCGTCCACTCGGGGCTCGGCGAGATCCGCAAGCGCGAGCGGCTCTTCGTCCGCGGCGACCACGTCCTTGTCATCTCGGCGGAGGGCCGACCCGAGCTGTTCGACGCCGTCGCCGAGGACATCGACGCGTGGTTCGCCGGCGCTCGCTTCGCCAACCTCGGCGACTAGGACGCTGTCCCGCGCCGCGGATCGGTGTGCAAGCGCAGCCGCGCCCGGACGCGACAACGAGCACACGAAGCGCGCCGCCGGAGCGCCGCGCTCGGCAGACGGCTGCAAACGGAAACCCCTGCCGGTCGCCGTTGGCACACTGTTTCGACCGCGCGTACGATCACCGCGTGATTGAAGATGACGACGAGGCCGCCCGCGTCGCGGCGCTCCGGCGATACTGTCGAATGGACGCGCCCGCCGAGCCCGAGCTCGAGGGGATCCTCCGCACCGTGGCGACCGTGGCCGGCGTCTCGACGGCCACCATCAACCTCCTCGACGACGAGGTCCAGGTCAACTACGTCACGCTCGGCTTCGACGGCGGCTCGTGCCCGAAGTCGGACTCGATGTGCAACACGACGATCCTCGAGCGCCGCAGCCAGTACGTCTGCGACGCGACCCACGACGCCCGCTTCGTCCGCAACCCGTGGGTCGACGGGCGCCTCGGCAGCATCCGCTTCTACGCCTCCGCGCCGATCGTCACCCACGACGCGCACATCATCGGCACCCTCTGCGTCTTCGACTCGTCGCCCCACCAGCTCGACGCGATCCAGCAGCGGGCCATGGAGGACCTCGCGGCCCAGGTGATGGCGCTCCTCGAGCGCCGCCGGCTCGCGCGGGAGGCCCACGCGGCGACCGAGGCGAAGTCGCGCTTCCTCGCCGCCGTCAGCCACGAGATCCGCACGCCGCTCGGCGGCGTCCTCGGGATGCTCGACGTCCTCCTGACCTCGCACCTCGACAGCGCGCAGCGCCGGCACGCGACCATCGCCCGGCGCTCCGCCGAGACCCTGCTCGCGCTCCTCGACGGGGTGCTCGACCTGTCCAAAGGCGAGGCCGGCCACGTCGTCCTCGCCGAGGTCCCCTTCGATCTCGTCGGCCTCGTCGAGGACGTCGTCGACGTCCTCTCGGCGCTGCGCCTGCGCCACGACATCGGGCTCTCCTACCGCGTGGAGGGCGAGATCCCGGCGCAGCTCGTCGGCGATCCGAACCGCCTGCGCCAGGTCCTCGTCAACCTGGTCGGCAACGCCCTCAAGTTCACGACCGCGGGCTCGGTGGAGGTCGTCGTCCGCCGCGCCGGCGCGGCGACGGAGCTCGTCGTCCGCGACACTGGCGAGGGCATCGCGCCCGAGGAGCTCAGCCGGCTCTTCCAACCGTTCGCCCAGGGGGCGGCGGGCGAGCTGCACGGAGGGACAGGTCTCGGGCTCTTCATCTGCCGCGAGCTCATCGACCTGATGGGCGGCGAGATCCGCTGCGAGAGCGCCCTCGGGGTCGGGACGACGATGACCGTGTCGATCCCGCTGGAGGAGCCCGAGGCGCGGCCAGAGGCGGCGGGCGAGCTGCCGTGCGTGCGCACCCTCGTGGTCGACGACGACGACGTCAGCCGCCTCGTCGCCCAGGCGCTCCTCGGCTCGGCGGGCGCCGAGGTCGACGTCGCGCCGGACGGGGCGACCGCGCTGCGCCGGGTCGCCGAGGCGTCCTACGACCTCGTGCTCGTCGACATCGAGCTCCCGGACATGGACGGCGTCGCCCTCACGAAGGCGCTGCGCGCCCTGCCCTCGGACGTCGCGATCCACGCCCTCAGCGGCCACGTCGGCGGCGAGAAGATCGCGGCCGGGCTCGCCGCCGGGATGGACGGGGTGCTGACCAAGCCCCTGCGTCAGGCGGACGTCGAGGCGCTGCTCGGCGGCGTGCTCACGGACGCGCGCCCCTGAGCGCCTCGGCCTGCCGGCGCCGAGCGACGAGAGGTCGCCCGTCGTCCTCGGGGGTCGTACAGCGCGCTCGCCGAGCGGATCGGACAACTGTCCGAAGAGACATAAATAGCGGGGGTCGACGATCGACGGCGCCGATCCGGCGCGAGCCCAGAGGACGCTCAGGGGCCGCTGCGAGCACGTCGCTGCCCCTAGCGGCGCAGCGAGCCTCGGGCGAGAGCAGGCGGCGCGTCGCGCTCGCCGCGGACCGCTAGTCCCAGGCCCCGTCGCCGGTGTCGCGGGCCAGGCGACCGCGGCGACGCGCGGCGATCCGCGACGAGTCGGCGCGCTGGGCCTGGTGGCTCTGGGCCTCGGCGGCGAGCTTGTGGAAGCCGGCGAGGCGGGCCGCGGGGAGGCGCCCGGCCTTGACCGCCGCCCGGACCGCGCAGCCCGGCTCGCGTCGGTGGCCGCAGTCGCGGAAGCGGCAGCCGCGGGCGATCGCCTCGACGTCCTCGAAGGTCCCGCCGATCGCCGGCTCGTCGGTCCAGAGCTGGAGCTCGCGCATCCCCGGGGTGTCGATCACCAGGCCGCCGGCGCCGCCGTCGATCGCCATCAGCTCGCGGTGGGTGGTGGTGTGCCGGCCCTTGTCGTCCTCCTCGCGGATCTCGGCGACCGCCTGGCGCTCGGCGCCGAGGAGGTGGTTGATCAGCGACGACTTGCCGACCCC
>JAGQIT010000873.1 GCA_020431135.1 Myxococcales bacterium
CTACGCGGCCTTCGACGAGCAGCTCGATCGCAAGGTCGCGCTCGAGCTCCTGCGCCAGGGTCACCTCCAGGATCACCACGCCCGCGAGCGCCTGCTGGCCGCGGCCCGCGAGCGCCGGCGCGTGTGGATCCGCTACTACACCGCCGAGCGTCAGCGGAGCAGCGAGCGCGTCGTCGAGCCGCTCGCCCTCCACCACCACCCGCACGGCCTCCACCTGATCGCCCGCTGCCTGACGGTCGGCGCGGTCCTCTACTTCAGCGTCGCCCGCGTCGAGGCGCTGCGCGTGCTCGACGAGACCTTCGCGCCCGAGGCCGAGCCCTTCGACATCGCCGCGTTCCTCGAGACGATCTTCGACGGCCGCCGCGGCCTGCCGATCCTCGACGTCCGCCTGCGCGTGCGCGAGCCGACCGCGAGCTGGGCGCGCGAGCGCTACTACCACCCGACCCAGGAGCTCGACGACGTCGACGGCGGCGTCGAGATCCGCTTCCGCGCCGGCGCCCCGGGGGCGATCGTCGCCCGCGTTCTCAGCCTCGGCCCGGACTGCGAGGTCGTCGCGCCGGCGAGCCTGCGCCGCGCCGTCGCGGCCCGGGCCCGCGAGCTCGCCGCGCGCTACGCAGGCGTCGAGGGGCCCGCGGCAGAGAAGACGACAGACGAAGAAGAAGAGAAAAAGATCGACGCCGCCGCCGACCCTGGACCGGATCTGTCCGGGGGCGCTGGTACATCGACATCGCGCCCCACCGCCGCCCGGCGGGCGCGGGCCGCAGAGAGCGAGACGAGCGATGACGACGACCACCACCAAGGAAACGACTGACCGCGCCGTGCGCGAGGCGGCGCTCCTCGACCGCCGCCACCCCTTCCGGCAGTGGAAGACCTGGTCGATCCCGGGGACGCAGTACACCCTCACGGGCTACTCGCGGGCCAACGACAAGACCTTCTTCCACATCCCAGAGCTCGGCTGCTGCTTCGACGCCGGGCTCTGCGAGGGGCGCCAGCCGCCGACGATCTTCCTGACCCACACGCACAACGACCACGTCGCCGACATCGAGTTCATGGTCGGCAGGCCGGCGGGGGTCGACCTCTACCTGCCGACCGCCGCGGCGCCCTACGTCGAGCGCTACATCCGGTCGCGGCGCGAGCTCAACCACGTCGCCGACTTCGACCCTGCGCTCGCCGCCGCGCCGCGCCTGCACCCGGTGGAGGGCGGCGAGGTCTTCTCCCACGGCAAGCGCGACGCGCTCGAGGTCCGGGTGGTCCGATGCGTCCACAAGGTGCCCTGCGTCGGCTACTGCTTCGCCGCGCGCAAGACCCGGCTCGCGCCGGAGTTCGCCGCGCGCCGCGAGGCGATGGCCGCCGCCGGGGAGCTCGCGGCCTTCGGCAAGGTGATCGCCGAGGCCAAGCGCCGCGGGGTCGAGGTCCAGGAGACGTACACGGAGCCGCTCTTCGCCTTCCTCGGCGACACGCACGCGAGCGTCTTCGAGGAGAACCCGTGGCTCTTCGACTACCCGGTGATCATCACCGAGTGCACCTTCCTCGACGACGCCGAGGAGGCGCGGGCCGATCGGGTCGGACACACGGTGTGGCGCCAGCTCCGGCCCTTTGTCCGGAATAACCCGAACAACACCTTCGTCCTGATCCACTTCAGCCTCCGGCACACGGACCGCGAGGTCGTCGACTTCTTCAGCGAAGAGCTCGCGGATCCCGAGGCGCCAGACAACCTGGTGGTCTGGGCCAACCGCGACAGCCACCTGCCCGAGCAGCACCAGCGCAGCACCTGAGGCGCCGGGCCGCGCGGGCGGCTCCGAGGGGCCCCGACGCCGCCACCGCGCGGCGCCGGGGCTTTTTCCTTTTTTTTTCTTCTTCTCTTCCTCTCTTCCTCCTCTGCTCGCTTCGAGATCGCGGGTTCTCCTGCGCGCTGGGTCGCGCTATGACAGGCCATCGCCGCGCACGTTGAAAAACCTGGGATCTTCGACGCGCATCTCCACATCATCGACCCGCGCTTCCCGCTGGTCGCGAACCAGGGCTACGTCCCCGCGCCGTTCCCCTGCGAGCGCTACCTCGAGCACGCGAGGCGCCTCGGGATCACCGGCGGCGCCGTGGTCTCGGGGTCGTTTCAGGCCTTCGATCAGGGCTACTTGAAGGAGGCGCTCGCGCGCCTCGGGCGGGGCTTCGTCGGCGTCACCCAGCTCCCTCCGACGGTCACGGACGCCGAGCTCCGTCGCCTCGATCGCGCGGGCGTCCGAGCCCTCCGCTTCAACCTCCGCCGCGGGGGATCGGCCGGGCTCGCCGACCTCGACCGCCTCGCCCGGCGGGTCCACGCGACCGTCGGCTGGCACGCCGAGCTCTACGTCGACAGCGCGGCGCTCGACGAGGTCACCGCGACGCTCGTCGGGCTGCCTGCTGTCAGCGTCGATCACCTCGGCCTGTCGCGCGCGGGGCTGCCGACGCTGCTCCGCCTCGTCGAGCGCGGCGTACGCGTCAAGGCGACGGGTTTTGGGCGGATCGACATGGACCCGGTGGAGGCGCTCCAGGCGATTCATGCGGTCGATCCCGGCGCGCTGATGTTCGGCACGGATCTGCCCTCGACGCGGGCGCCGCGGCCCTTCCGCGACGCAGACGTCGACCTCATCCGCGACGCGCTCGGCGACGCGGGGGCGCGGCGGGTGCTCGGCGACAACGCCCGGGCGTTCTATCGCCTCGAGGCCGGCGAGCGCGGCTGAGGTGCTCTCGCGGCCGAGCGACGCTCGCGCGTCCGGCCGAGCTCTCCGCCCGCGACCCGCGGCGCTAGTCGTCCTTGGAACGCGGCGTCTTCGCCCCGGGCGGGCGCTCGGTGGAGACGGCGACCACCGTCAGCTCGACGTCGCCGCGCGGCCGTCGGACCAACACCTCGTCGCCCTCCTCCTTGCCGAGGATCGCCCGGCCGATCGGCGAGTTGATGCTGATCAGGCCGGCGTCGGCGTCCCACTCGTCGGGGCCGACGAGGCGGTAGCAGACCTCGTCGCCCTCCTCATCCTCGAGGGTCACCCAGGCGCCGAAGGCCGCCTTGCCGCCGAGGTCGGCGCGCGGGTCGACGACGGTGAGGGCCTCGAGGCGCTTTCCAAGATAGCGCAGGCGGCGGTCGATCTCCC
>JAGQIT010000874.1 GCA_020431135.1 Myxococcales bacterium
GCTGCGTCGGCGAGACGATCGCCGCGTCGATCGCCCGGGTGTCGGCGGCCTCGGCCAAGGATCCCGCGGCCCGCGAGGCCCTCGAGGCGATCGCCGAGGACGAGTCGCGCCACGCGGCGTTCTCGTGGCGGCTGGTCCGCTGGGCGATCGAGGTCGGCGGCGCGGAGATCCGAGCGGCGGTCGCAGAGGCCCTCGCGGCGGCCGTCGAGCGTCCCGCGCAGCCGCGCCCGGTCCCCGCGGGGATCGACCGCGAGGCTTGGATCGCCCACGGCCGCCTGAGCGCGGAGGTCGAGGCCGCGGTGATCCGCGACTCGATCCGCGAGGTCGTCGTCCCCTGCGCGGGGGCCCTCCTCGGGGCGCCGCCGGCGGCCCGCGTCGAGCTCTCGGCCTGAGCCGCGGCGTCGACTGGGCGCACGCCGGGTTCCCGCTCGGCGTGCGTCGCCGCGTGCAGGTGATCGGTCGGCGCCCTCGCGCCCGGCGGGCTCGCCCGCATGCGGGCGAATTTGACCCGTGAGACCGCGCCTGCGACCCTCTAACGCTCAGGAGGCGTCGTGTCGCTCGAGCTCGTCCAATTCGCGTTCTCCCACTACAACGAGAAGGCCCGCTGGGCCCTCGACTACAAGGGGCTCGCGCATCGTCGGCGCTCGCTCCTCCCGGGCCCGCACGTCCCCGTGGTCAAGCGCCTCACCGGCAAGACCGAGACGCCCGTGCTCATCGCCGACGGCCAGGTGATCGCTGGGAGCGCGGCGATCATCGACTTCCTCGAGGCCGAGCACCCGAGCCCCGCGCTCTATCCGGCGCTCCCGGAGTGGCGACGCAAGGCCCTCGAGGTCCAGCGCTTCTTCGACGAGGAGATCGGCGCCGAGGCCCGCCGCGCCTTCTTCCTCGAGTTTCTGGCGGACGGCGGCTACGCGGCGCGCTGCATCGCCGACGCCTTCGGCGGCGTGACCCGGGCGCTCTACGGCCTCGGCTTCCCGATCACGCGGATGATCATGCGCAAGCAGATGGAGCTGCGCCCCGAGTTCTTCGACCAGGCGTGCGCGGCCGTCCGTCGCGGGCTCGACTTCGTCGCCGAGAACGCCGGCCCCGACGGCTTCCTCGTCGGCGACGCCTTCTCGGTCGCCGATCTGACGGCGGCGTCGCTGCTCCAGCTCGTCGCCTTCCCGCCGGAGGCGATGCGCCTGCCCGAGCCGCGCTCCAAGGCGCTCAAGGGCTGGCTCGAGCGCTGGCAGGACCACCCGGGGACGGCGTGGGTCATCCAGACCTATCGCGTCCACCGCTCGCCGTCGGCGGCGCTCGTCGCCGACGATTCCTGACCTAAGGTTCAGGTCTCCGAGAACGGCCGAGGGCCAGGTCGCGGACGACCTGGCCCTCCGTCGTCGGGGGCGTCCGCCTACGGGAGGACGCAGACGCCCGCGTCCTCCCAGTCGGACATCTGCGGCATGTCCAGGACCGCCACGCACTCCTCGCCGTCGCTGCACTCGGTGCCGTCGCCGGTGACGTCGCAGAACGGGTTGCAGCAGCCCTCGTTGCCCGGGTCGCAGTTCTCGACGAGCTCGGGCGCCATGCACTGGTAGCCGGGGAGGCAGGCGTTGTCGTACGAGCAGTTGTCGTTGTCCATGCCCTCGGCGTCGTACGGCGCGCAGATGAAGGCGCCGTCCTCAGGGGCCGAGTAGCAGCCCTGGCCGTCGCCGCAGTCCTGGAGGAGCGGATCGCAGCCGTCGAGGCAGATCGGCAGCGCGCCGTCGTTGGCGACGATGCACGCCTGGCCGTCGGGACAGGTCTTGGGCTCGCCCTCGCACAGCGCGAAGCAGAAGCCGTTCTTGCCGTCGTCGTCGAAGCCGAAGCAGAAGAAGCCCGCGTCGCAGTTGTCGATGCCTGAGCCGAGCTCCTGGCCGTCGAGGACCTCGCAGGGATCGCCGAAGACGCCGTCGCCCTCGATCGGGATGCAGGTGTTCTGATCCCAGTACGCGCCCATCTCCGAGGCGGTCGGCGCGCACTTCTGGCCGTCGGGGCAGTCCTGCAGGAGCGGATTGCACTGGATGCTGCCCTCGGTCTTGCACTCCGCCGAGCAGCCGTCCTGACTCTCGGTGTTGCCGTCGTCGCACTCCTCGTCGGCGTCGACGTTGCCGTCGCCGCAGACGCCGCCGGTCGCGGTCCCGGTCTCGGTGTCGACCGCCGTCGTGCTGCCGCTGCTGCTCGAGGTCCCGGAGGTCTCGGTGTCGCCGGTAGTCGAGGTCGAGGAGTCGGTGGTCGTCGCGGTGGTCGTCGCGGTGGTCGTCGCGCTGTCGGAGTTGGTCTCGCCCGTGTCGTCGCCGGAGCAGCCCATGAGGAGGGCGGTCGATGCGGTCAGGGCGAAGAGGCTCGAGGCAAGGCTGCGGGAAAAGGATGCGATCATCGTAGGCTCCACTCTTTTGTAGGTCGGGCGCTCCGTCGCCTCAGTGAGCCGCATCCATGCGATCCAACCGGTTAACTCTGGCGGGCGTCGGGGGAGCGCGTCAACCGTCCGCAACGGGCATCCTGGGTGCAGACGGCCGCTGTCCAGGATCGTGATCACGACGGCGCGCTCTGACGAGCATGGGCGGATGCGGACCTGCTGCAAAACACCGGCGAGCGCGGCGCTGGCGGTGACTCGATCGCGACGCCGCGGACCTCGTCATGACTGCACGCGGCGTCGCTGTCTGTCGTGCACCGGGTGAGCGGCCGCGACTCGAGCGGGCCTCGGCTTCGTCGTCGGCGGATCCGAGGGCGTGCGAGCGGCCTGTCCTCGCGTCCATCGCGGGCCAGCTCGGGGCCGACATCGCGGGCGCTGCGGGCCTAGGCGGACCGGAGGGGCTCGCCGCGAGCGCGGCGCGACGCCGCGCCCGGCGAAGATCGCCGATTTTTGGCGTCGAGGCCTGTAGGTGGATAGCGTACCCCCCGTGCAGGAGCTTGAGCAGGCGATCCCCGACATCGCACGCGAGGACCGGATCGAGCCGCGCGAGCGGACGATCGACGACCTCGGCATCGGTGGCAGCGTCGGCCACTTCAAGCGCTATGTCGTCCGTCAATGCATCGGCGAGGGGGGCATGGGGAGGGTCTATCAGGCCTTTGATCCCGTCCTCCGCCGCGACGTCGCCGTCAAGGTGATGCGCCCCGACGTGCCGGAGCCGGAGCGCCGTCGCTTCCGCCGCGAGGCGATCTTCGGCGCGCGCTTCTGCCACCCGAGCATCGTCCGGATCTTCGACATGGGCGAGCACCGCAGCGACGACGGTCGCCGCGTCGAGTGGTTCTCGATGGAGCACCTGCCGGGTTCGGACCTCGAGCGCGTGCTCGGGCGGGCGATGTCCCACGGGCGCCGCCTGCCGCTGCTCTCGGTCGTCGACATCTTCCGCCAGGTGCTGTCGGCGCTGCAGTACTGCCACGAGTGCTACGTCGTCCACCGCGACGTCAAGCCGGCGAACATCTTCGTCACCCGCGATCCCAACACGCGCTTCCTGACGACGAAGCTCCTCGACTTCGGCATCGCCCTCGACCTCGACGGCCCGGCTCAGCACGAGGTGCTCTGCGGCAACCCGTTCTACATGGCTCCCGAGCAGACGCGGCACGGCGCGCAGATCGACGCGCGGGCCGACGTCTACGCCGCCGGGCTCTCGTTCTACGAGGTGCTGACCGGCCGACACCCGCTCGACGACTTCCGCGCGGCGCCCCTCGAGACGGTGCTCTCTGCCCAGAGCAAGTTCGCGATGAAGCCGCCGAGCGCCCTGCTGCCGCCGTCGACCTCGCCGCGGATCGCCCAGGCGGTCGACATGATCTTCGAGCGCGCGACGGCCAAGGATCCCGACGATCGCTTCCAGTCGGCGAGGGACATGCGCGAGGCGATGCTCGTGTTCCTCTCGCCCGTGTGAGCGCGGCGCCGCGGGGTCCGCTAGCCTCGGCCGCGATCGAGGTAGACGCTCGCGGGGAGCTCGCCGCCGAGGCGCTCGCTGACGGCGTCGCGGACGGCGGCGCGGATCCGCCGACGCCTGCCGCGATCGGCCAGGCTCCCCGGGGGGAGCAGGCGTGCGATCAGCTTGGCGCTGCGGATCCGGTAGAGGTCGGCGCGGCTGAGCGAGCCCTCGCTGTCGACCGGATCGGCGGCGAGCAGGGTCGGCAGCGCGGCGGCGATCGCCGCGTCGACGGTCGCGAGCGCGGCCGCGTCGGCGGTCGGGTGGTGCTCGCGGACGATCGCCGCGAGGGCGCGGGCGAGCGCGGCGTCGGCTTCCTCCACCGCTGGACGATAGCCGCGCTCGGGCGGCGCAGCTAGCGGCCTGTGACAGGAGTCCCGCGCGCCCGCGCTTGCCCTCGTCGACCCAGATTACCCCGACGAAACGTGCAGTACGGCCCGGCACAGCGGCGCTTCGCCGGAGCAATCTGGGCCGACGGCTGCCGGGCGCCCAGCGCCGCGGGCTTGCGACGACGCCGCGAGGCCGGCGATCGGCGCGTCGGCCCGACCCGCCGTCGCCTCCTCGCCGCGGGAGTCGCTCAGGTGTAGTCGCCGATGCCGGCGTCGGCGAGGGCCGCGAAGCCAGGGGCGCAGGCCTCGTCGAGATCGCGGCGGGCTCGGTCCGGGAGCGCGCGCCAGTCGGAGCGGCCCTGGCCGATCATCGCCGTCGACGCGGCGATCCACCGCGGATCGGGGGCGCCGAGGTCGAGGAACGCGCCGAGCCGCGTCACCGTCTCGCGCGGGCGCTCGAGGAGCTCCTCGTAGCAGATCGTCAGCAGGCGCTCCGGCGCCAGGGAGGCGAGGGCGGCGAGGCCGTCGCGGACCTCCCCCGCCCAGTAATGGCCGCAGATCGACGGCGCGAGGTCGTAGGACCAGAAGGCCTTGGCGCTGAACTCCTCGGGGAGGAGCGCCGCGAGCTCGTCCGAGAGGTCCTCGAGCTCGCTGCGATCGTCGTCGCGGAAGGGATCGACGCCGAGGAGCTCGAGGAGCTGGAAGTGGATCAGCGCCATCCGGAAGCCGACGTGCCGGCTCATCGAGATCGCCGTGTTGCGGCCGTCGCGGACGACGTGGACGAAGCGCGCCTCCGGGAAGGTCTCGCGCAGGCGGTGGGCGATCCGCAGGGTGCCGCCGGAGCGCTCGACCCAGATCGCGCGATCGAGGCGGCGCTGGAGGTCGGCGAAGAGCGCCCGGTAGTGATCGCCGACCGGCGCCTCGGGCCAGGTCCTGATCTCGGCCTCGAGGGCGGCGAAGAGCGCCTCGGGGTCGTCGCTGAGGTGCGGGAGCGTGGTCAGGAGGAGCGCCGGGACGCCGGCCTCGATCAGGTCGCGGCGCTCGGGCGGCGGGAAGAGCACCTCGTCCATGCGCAGGCCGTGGCGCAGGAGGAGGTTCTGGCGCGGGTGGCAGCCGGCGAGGATCCGCCAGAACTCGGCGCCGGTCAGCGGCGCCGTCGGGAAGGCCTCGGGGATCAGCGCGCCGAGATCGGTGATGAACGAGAAGAACTCCGAGACGCTGAGGACCCGCGGGTGCGCCCGCATCATCTCCGAGATCAGCGTCGAGCCGCAGCGGCCCGTGCCGACCACGACCACCGGGGCGCTCATCGGGACTCCGGCAGGGGCTTTCGCGCCGCCAGCGGACCGTCCGTATACCAGCGGCAGAAGGCGCGGAGCTCGGCCTCGTCGAGGACGTAGCGCGCGCCGGCGGAGTCCGGGACCACGGCGTCGACGTGGGCGCGCGAGAAGTCCTTTCGGCCGACGAGGTAGGCTGTATAGAAGTCGACCCGACGGTTGAACTTGCGATCGATCCAGCGGAATTCGCCGCGGTCGTCCGTGAAGTCGGGGCCCGGCATCTCGAGGGTGTCGAAGACGACGTCGAGCGCGGCGCAGGTCGGCATCGGCGTCGCGTGGGTCAGGTGGTAGTAGCGCGGGGGCGCGTCGGCGAGGGAGAGCGCGACGGCGTCGCGGGCGAGGAGGTCGACCGGGATCAGGTTCAGCGTCGCGGCGGGATCGCCGATCATCCGCAGGGCGAAGCGCGAGCCGAGATCGCGCTGCGTCCGCTCCATCAGCCGGCGGAACTTGTAGACGCCGCGGATGAAGCCGTAGAGGCCGTTGAAGTTGAGCGCCGCCCGGGTCTGCGAGTGGCCGATGACGACGCTCGGACGGAGGATCCGCAGGCGCTCGCCGGCGAACGCGGCCTCGAAGATCCGCTCGGCGGCGATCTTGCTGCGCTCGTAGTGGTTGTTGGTCCCTTCGTCCATGACCTCGGCGGGGGCCTCGAGGATCACGCCCGAGCGGGTGCCGGCGACGTAGGCGGTGCTGAGGACGTTGATCGTCCCGACGCCGGCGGCGCGGGCGAGGGCCGCGACCTGCTCGCTGCCGTGGACGTTGGTCTTGAAGATCGACTCGGCGTGGCGGTCGAGGAACTGCAGCGACGCGGCGCTGTGCCAGAGTTCGGCGCCGACCCAGTCGGGGCGCGGCTCGACGCCGCAGCCCTCGGCGTGGAGGTCACCGGCGACGCCCTCCACGCGCTCGGCGATCGCCACGTCGAGCGCGTCGCCGCGCCCGTAGAGGCGCGCCGCCTCGCGGAGAACGCCGTGGAGGCGCGCCGTCGCCCCCTCGGAGCCGGGGCGCGTGATGCCGACGATCCGCGCGGAGCTGCGCTCGAGGAGCTCGAGGATGATCGCCGAGCCGACGAACCCGGTCCCGCCGGTGACGATGTGAGTCGGACGCTCGCTCATGCTTCCCCTCGATCCGCGCTGGGGAGATCGTCACGCCCTCGGCCCGCGTGTTGTCCGCGGGGCCGCGACAGACGGGTCACGATAGCGGATCTGCGCGTGGGGACAAGCGCGCGCGCGCGGCCTCGAGAGGCGGGCAAGGTCGGCGCCGCGGCGTCGCTATGTCCGCAAGCGAGGGGGGATCTCCCGGGGGTTGTGGACCTCTCGTCGTCGCTCCGCTGGCGCGGAGGCGGCTCCTCGGCGCGCAGCCCTGGGCGACGCGTCGCCGCGGCGCCTACGTGAGGGAGCGGTATGTGTGCTTTCCGGCTGTCCCTGGGCCGAGGAGCGGGAGATCGAAGGTGAAGGTCGAGCCGCGGTTCGGCGCGCTCTCGACGTTGATCGAGCCGCCGAGGTGCTCGATCAGCCGCTTGGTGATCATCAGCCCGAGGCCCGAGCCCTGGCGCCGACGGGAGGCCGAGCCCTCGACCTGGACGAAGGGCTCGAAGATCCGCTTGAGGGCGGCGGGGGTCATGCCGATGCCGTCGTCCTTGACGACGAAGATCACGCGCTCGCCGTCGTTAGTCAGATCACAGCGGACCTCTACAGTGCCGTTCTCCGTGAACTTACACGCGTTGCCGACGAGGTTGAGGAGCACCTGCTGGAGGCGCTGGCGATCGCTCTCGATCACGCGGATCTCTGGGGTGACGTGGATCGTCAGCTCGTTGCCGGCGCGCTTGGCCAGCGGCTCGAGGGTCTTGCGCAGCTGATCGAGGAGCTCGCGGAGCTCGAACTCCTCGAAGAGCAGGGCGATCGTCCCGGCCTCGATCTTCGAGATGTCGAGGAGATCGTTGATGAGGCCGAGGAGGTGGCGGCTCGCCGCGTCGATGCGGCGGGCGTCCTCGGCGAACTCGGGGCTCTGCTCCTCGAGCTCCTCGCACAGGAGCTGGCTGTAGCCGACGATCGCGTTGAGCGGGGTCCGCAGC
>JAGQIT010000008.1 GCA_020431135.1 Myxococcales bacterium
GCGGTCTCCTTGTCGAGGCCGACCTTCGAGATTAGTCCTTGAATGAGTTCGTCCATCTCACACTCCTCCGCGCTCGCGCGCGTGCGTTGTCGTTCGTCCTAGGGGTTCGTGGCCGGGATGGTAGGCGATCGTCGGGCGCCTGTCACCGCGGCGGCGACCCGCGGGCCTCCGTCCGCGGCGAGAGGGGGGACGCCCCCACTTCCGCAGAGGATCCCGTTCTGAACGCCGCGGCGCCCGCTGCTCTCGAAGGGCGCGGGAGCACGCCGCGTCTCAGCCCGCGGCGCACATGTCCGGGCCGTAGTGGAGGCAGGCGCCGAAGGCCGAGCGGCTCTCGCAGTGCTGGACGCAGACCGCCCCCTCGCCGCAGACGTCGGGGTCGTAGGCCAGGCAGTTGCCGTTCATCCCGCGCAGGCGGCAGGCCTTGACGCAGCGATAGGCCGGGCCGCAGGCGTCGCTGCCCCAGTGGACGCACGCGCCCATGTCCGAGCGCGAGGTGCAGGCGCGGGCGCAGGAGTAGGCCGGGCCGCAGACGTCGGGGCCCCAGGTGATGCACGCGCCGCTCAGCCCGCGGCTCGTGCACTGGCGGACGCACTTCGCCTGCGGCTCGCAGTGGTCGGCGCCGTACTCGATGCAGGCGCCGTCGCCCCAGCGCGCGGTGCAGCGCTGGACGCAGGACATGTTGGTCCCGCACGCGTCGGCGCCGTAGGTGTGGCAGGTGCCGGAGGCGTCGCGGACCTTGCAGGGCGCGACGCAGACCGCGTCGGCGGCGCAGAAATCCTCGTCGTAGGTGACGCAGCCCCCGGAGATCCCGCGGTTGCGGCAGCGCGGGACGCAGCGCATCTGCTCCTTCACGCAGGTCCCGTCGCTGCATGTGTAGCCCGGCGGGCAGTCGGCGGCGTTCGTGCACGAGCCGGCCTTGGTGTCCCCCTCAGCGAGGCCGAAGCCAGCGACCAGACCGCCGACGAGCGCGAGGCCGCGGAGGAACCACCGTCCGTAGAACATCATCACTCCAAACCTAGCACGGCGCCCGCCGTCGTCACCGGCGCTCGCGCGCAAAGACAAGCGCCGCGGCCCTCGCAGCGCGACGCGATGCGCCGACATCTTGTCAGCGCAGGCCGAGCCGCCGGAGCCTCCAATTTCCCCGGCGCCGCCCCGCCGAAGTCGCCTGCGCGCCAGATCACAGGGCGAGCCGCGCGACCGCGACGACGCCCTCCCTCCCTCGCGCTCGCGGGGCGCAGAGGCGGCCGCGGCTGGGCACAGCCCGGGCGATCGGTCATCATGCCGCTCCGATGGACGACCTCGCCGCCCTCACCGCAGCGCTCCGCGACGCCTCACCGCGAGAGATCCTCGCCGCCGCCCTCGAGCGCTTCGGCGGGGACCTCGTGATCGCCTTCTCCGGGGCCGAGGACGTGCTGCTGGTCGAGTACGCCCACCAGCTCGGCCGCCCCTATCGCGTTCTCAGCGTCGACACCGGCCGCCTCCACCCCGAGACCTACCGCTTCTTCGCCGCCGTCGAGGCGCGCTACGAGATCCGCGTCGAGGTCGCCTTCCCGGAGGCCGCCGCCGTCGAGGCGCTCGTCCGTCGCAAGGGGCTCTTCTCGTTCCTCGAGGACGGCCACTCGGAGTGCTGCGCGATCCGCAAGGTCGAGCCGCTGCGCCGCCACCTCGCGGGCGTCCGCGCCTGGGTCACCGGGCAGCGCCGCGACCAGAGCCTCGGCACGCGGACCGAGGTCGCCGTCGTCGAGCGCGACCCGGTCTTCCGCGGCAAGGACGGCGCCGCGCTCCTCAAGTTCAACCCGCTCGCCGGCGAGACGAGCGCGTCGATCTGGGAGCTTATCCGCGCCCTCGAGCTGCCGTACAACGCGCTCCACGACCGCGGCATGGTCAGCATCGGCTGCGAGCCCTGCACCCGCGCGATCCTCCCGGGCCAGCACGAGCGCGAGGGTCGCTGGTGGTGGGAGCTCGCCGGGTCGAAGGAGTGCGGGCTCCATGCCGGGAACATCGCGCGCCACGGCGACGGCGAGCCGCGCTAGGAGCCGCTAGCAGGGGCCCCGCGTGCCCTCGCGCGGCAATCGTCGGTCGACATCCCTGCGAGGCCGCCGCTCCGGCGGAGCGGTTTGCGACGGCGATCATCCAGCGAGTCGCGGCGGAGCGATGTGGAACGGCAGAGGCGCGCGAGAGAGCGGGGGTCCTCCGCCGCGAGCTGCTAGCATGCGCCCGTGGCGGTGGTGATGCTCGACGCGCTGCGCGGGCTCCTCGAGGACGAGGAGACCCTCGCCGCCCTCGAGCTCCTGCAGCAGGCGACCCCCTCGCCGGAGCGCGACGCCGGCATGCGCCTCCTCCTCGCGCACGTCGAAGAGGCCGCGGTCACGCCGACCGCCCTAGAGAACTGGTTCCTCGCGCGCGTCGAGCCCGGACCGCAGGCCGCGGGCGACTGGGCCGACGCCCTCGACGAGCTCGCGCTCCGCAGCGACGCCGCGGGGATGCCCGCCCTCGATCGCGGCTGCGACCCCTACTCCGGCGACGCCGTCGAGCGCCTCTGGGTCCTCGCCGGCGGCGCGGATCGAGGGCTGTGGATGGAGGCCGCGAGGGAGCAGGGGTGCACCTGGACCGACGGAGACCTCTCAGAGGGGGTCGTCGTCGCGGACGTCGTGTCGGGCGTGGGTCAGGTGGTCGCGCTCCTCCGGGCGCCGTCCGACGCCGACGCGCCGGCGGGCTGGTGGCGGGTCGAGTGGGCGCTCCGCTGAAGCCTCTCCATGTAGAGGCCGCCGCTCACGCGTCGCCCCGTCCGTCAGCGCCCGCGGTCGATGAATCGCGCGATCGCGAGGCGGAGCGGATCGTCGTCGCCTTCGCCCTCGCGCAGCGTCCGCGAGCTCCTCGTCGCCAGCTCGCGCAGCGCCTGGCGTAGGAACGGGTGCGTGCGCCAGAAGTCGCGCGGGAGGCGGAGGAGGTCGCCGAGGAGCGCGCGCTCGTCGATCCCGAGGCCGCCGCCGAGACGCTCGAGCGCCACCGGCACGAGGAAGTGCGGGTCGGTCCCTTGGGTCAGCAGGGTGTGGAGCTCCGCGCAGCCGAGCTGCCCGATCGGTCGCTCGGCGGCGGTGACGTAGCGCCCGACGAGCCCGCGGCCGTCCCCCGGCTCGGCGCGCGGCCAGCCGTGGAGCTCGCTCAGGCTGCGGGCGCGATCAAACCAATAGGCCCGCTTGTGGACGACCTCGCGCGGGTCCTTGGCCTTCGCCTCGGCCCGCGAGCTCCTCTTCTCTTTGGTCCGTCGGGCCATCGTCGCTCGAGCCAACGTACCAAGGCCCACAGCGGGCCGCAGACGCGATCGCGGCGCCCGCTGTCCGCCGCCTTTGAATCGGAGCGCGGCGCTCCCTGGCTCTAGGACCACAGGACCGGAGCGGACCGCCGAGAAGCCCTCGCAGCGCCGCCCCCCGCCCCTGCGCCGACCGGCCGAGCGGCGCTCTGCCGCCGCACGCGACGCGAACTGGCTCCCGCACGCTCCGGTTCTCTCCGCCGCGAGGCCGACGCGTCGCCGCGTCCTCACCGACGCCGGTGCCCCCCGGCCCTCGCGTCGGGGCGCCGTTGAATTCAACGCGCCCTTGCGCTCACCGATCGGATTGCAGACTCTCCCCGAGATGCCGCGCAGCGCCGCCGTGATCCCCTCCCTGCCGGCCCCGAAGATCGCCGTCGTCGAGGGCGCCTTCCTCTACTGGACCGCGGACACCAACCTCCCGCACCGCCCGCACCTCCTCAAGGTGTACGTGCCGCTCGGCTCGCCGATGCTCCTGTCGCTGCCCGATCACGGCACCCGCCTCGAGTTCGCCGGGCCGCTGCTCGTCGGCCCCGACGTCACCCAGCAGGTCCACCTCTCCGGGCCGCGCCTCACCGTCTTCCTCGAGCCCGAGACGGCCGGCTTTCGCATCTGCCGGTTCCTCCGCCGGCACGCCGCGCCCTACCTGCCCCTCGCGCCAGATCTCGTCGCGCCGCTCCTCGCCCTGCGCCCCGGGCAGACGTGGGGCCCGCGCCTCCTCAACACGCTCATCGACACCCGCGATCGCCTGCGCGAGTCGCCGCTGTGGGGGAGCTGCGAGGCGCCGCCGAAGGCGATCCTCGACGTCGCCGCGCGCATCGTCACCGGCCAGGCGAGCAGCCGCGAGGCCCTCGCCGCCGCGGTCGGGATGTCGGCGCGGGCCCTGACCGCCAGCTTCCGCGAGGTCACCGGCCTGTCGCTGCGGCGCTACGGGCAGTGGGCGAAGCTCACCCGGGCCGTCGCCGCCGCGGTCATGGGCGTGCCCTTCGCCGAGACCAGCGCCATCGCCGGGTTCTCCGACCAGGCCCACTTCACCCGCTCGACGCGGGCGCTCCTCGGCGCCGTCCCGTCGGGGATCCCCTTCGAGCGCGCCCTGATGCGGGGCAACTTCTACGCCGGCCTCGGCCCGCGCGCGGCCGACTTCCTGGCGTCGCTGCGCCCCTCCTGACGACGCGCGGCCCTTCAATTCAAGGGCGCGGCGCCGCGGCGCGCGACCGCGCCCCTCGATTCAAGACGCCGTCGCACGCCCTGGGTAATTTCGCGCGCATGGTCGTCTTCAACACGAACACCTTCCTTCAGCTCATCGTCGCCGCGATCCCGGCCGCGATCGCCTACGGGCTCGGCTCCTGGCTCGACGGCGACGCCCAGCGCTGGGCGACGATCACCGGCCTCATCACCCTGCTGATCGTCGACGCCCTCTGGCGCCTCGCGGCGATGGGCAGCGAGGAGGGCGAGAGCGCCAGCCAGGCCCCCGGCGCCGCGGCGCTGGTCATGCCCGCCCACGGCGGCCACATCTTCTGGCTGCCCAATTGGCTCGTCGGCGGCTTCGCGCTCTACGGGGTGTTCTCCGGGTTCCTCCACTAGGGCGCTCGCCTCTCGCGCTCGGCGACGACGGGGCGGTCGCCGAGGTCGGAGAGGAGCGAGTTGAGTCGAGTTAGAAAAACCTGGCCGATAGGACATCTCTACAGCGAGCAGACGAGCACGCCCTGCTCCTCCGCGCAGCTCTCGTGCGGCGGGTTGCAGAAGATCTCGCCGAGGCAGTCGCAGTAGGGGAGCTGCTCGCACTCGGGGATCGGGGCGATGCAGCGGTGGTGGGTGCAGTCGGGGCCCTCGGTGATGTTGCAGATCATGCCCTCGCAGTGATCGCAGCCCGGGACCCAGTCGCAGGCGGCGACGGGCAGGCACTTGCCGGTGAAGCACGCGCCGTCGACCTGCGGCAGCGAGCCCTTCGGGCAGTCGGGCTGCGGCGCGTCGCAGAGGACCTCGTCCTGGTCGCAGCTCTTGCCCTTGACGACGCAGACGCCGGCCTCGCAGGCGGCGCTCTCGAGGCCCCACTCGCTGCACCTGTCCTGCTTGCAGTTGCCGCCGCAGTTGCCGGGGCTCGACATCGACGGGTTGTAGGCGACGCACGAGCAGCAGTCGCCGGCGATCGCACAGTCGGCGTCGCTCTCGCAGGGGTCGCCCTGCGGCGCGGGGGCGCAGAGATCGACGACGCCGCCCGTCGTCGTGTCGCCGGTCGTGTCGCCGG
>JAGQIT010000059.1 GCA_020431135.1 Myxococcales bacterium
CGCGAGCGCAGCGGCGCGCCGCCGACCAGGCGCTCGCCGACGCGATCGATGCGCGCGGGCTCCTGTGGTTCGCCGACTACTGGCGAGCGCGGCCGATCCTCGCGGGTAAGCGGCGCATCGACCCAGAGCACCGTGCGGCGATGGAGGCCCGCCTCCTCGCGCAGCGCCCGGCCGGGCTCGCGGGGTCGCTTCGCGGCATGGGGACCGGCGCGATGCCGCCGCTTTGGCGGCGCCTCGGCGCCCTCGAGCTGCCGACGCTGTGGCTCACCGGCGAAGATGACCCAAAGTTCACGTCGATCGCCGCCGAGGCCTGCGCCGCCGCGCCGCGCTCGCGTCACATGGTGCTCGCCGACGCGGGACACACGGCGCACCTCGAGGCGCCTGCGGCCTTCCTCGCGGCGGCGGCGAGCTTCGTCGCGCAGCTGGACCAGAGCTAGCGCCGCGGCGCGCTGCGGCGGACGAGGAGCGACGGGCTCGGCGCGAGCGCACATCGGCGTCCTCCGAGCAGGCCTGCGCACTCGCAGGCCGCTCGCGGCTCGACGGTTCGCCGGCTCGCCGGTCGACGAGAGCGCGACACAACTCCGCTCTCGCGTTTCGAGGAGGCCGCAGCGCGAGTTCACGCGTCGCTGCGCAGGCGCGCAGCGTCGCCCGTGCGCGGCGCGACGCCGGCGACGCGCGGTCTTGGACCTCGACGGGCCGCGGGCGCCGGGCGATCGTGGAGTGTGCGTTCTCCGCCCGTCGACGTCGATCCGCCGGTCCCCGCGACCGGGGTGCTGATCGACCTGCGGAACTTCACGCGGAGCCTCAACGCGTCGCTGACCGACGACCGCGGCACCAACCAGTTCTGCTACTTCCTCGCCGAGTTCTACGCCGTGTCGCTCGAGCTGTGCATGCTCGCGCTCGCGCCAGACGAGCGCGACGAGCCGCCGCTGTCGGTCAACAGCACGGGCGACGGCCTCCTCGTCCTCTTCGACGGGCCGCGCCACTTCATCCACGGGCTCCTCGCCGCCTTCCTCCTCGAGGCCGGCCTGCGCCGCCTGTGCGAGCGTCGCAACGCGTCGGCGCCGGAGATGCCGACGGTCTCCTTCGGCGTCGGCGTCGAGTCGGGGACGATCTCGTGGGTGCGCGCGCGGCAGGGGAGCGTCGGCGTCGACACCTTCATCGGTCACTGCGTCAACATCGCGGCGCGCGTCGAGGCCCTGACCAAGATCGTCGCCAGCGCCCGCGTGCTCATCGGCGACACGACCGTCGAGCGCTGCGCCGAGGCCCTCTACGGCGAGACCTTCGCCGCCCTGCGGGCGCGCGAGCGGGCGGCGACGAGCGACGCCGCGAGGGTCTCGCTGCAGAAGCGGATGGACGAGATGAACCGCGACCTCTGCCTGACCTTCCTCCACCGCTACACCCTCAAGGGGGTCGACGAGCCGGTGCCGCTCTATCGCCTGGAGGAGGCGGCGATGGTCGTCGGGGTCGCGCGCTTCGAACGCCTCCTCGCCGCGCTGGTCGCCGGGAACGTGACGCACCTCGCCGAGCTGCGCTCGCGCTTCGCTGGCGCCTCGGCGGGCTCGTAACATGTCCCTTTGAACATATCTATGCGGGCGCGGCCTCGTCGGCGTGGAGGCGCCAGCCGAGGCGAAAGAGGCCGTCGACGCCGACGCGCTCGAGCTCGGCGAGCCGCGCCTCGGCGTCGTCGTCCGTACTGCTAGCGGTCCGCGCCGCGAGGCCGCGGGCGGCGTGCGAGAGCACCGCGTCCGCGGCCTCGACCGGGAGGTAGGGGCCGCCGTCGGGGCGCCCGGCGGTCAGCAGGAGGTTGGTGAGGTAGGCGAGGCGGGCGAGCTGCTCGGCGTGGCGCCGCGGGTCGCGGTCCGCGAGCGCGATCAGTGCTCGGCGGAGGCCGACGAGCGCCGGGCTCCCGCGCTGTGTGCGAGCTGCAGACGACGGGAGCGTGCGGCGGCTCGGCGCCTCGAGCTCCGCGTCGAGGTCCGCGAGGAGCTCGGCGAGGCGCGGCTCCGCGGCCCGCGAAGAGCCGGAGGCGGCGGCGCGCTGGGGCCCGCGGAGCTCGCGGAAGTACGCGCGCGTGAGCGGATCTTCGGCGAGCGCGGCGGGATCATCGACGGGCGTCTGCGCCGCGAGCTTGAGGAACGCGCGGGCGTCGGCCAGCGAGACGTGACCCGCGGCGGCGCGGCGGTCCTGGCGATCGGCGCGGGCGTCGGCCTCGAGGGTCTCCTGGGCGCGGAGGATCGTCCGCCAGCCGTCCTCGCCCGGGTCGAGCAGATCGACCGTCGCCTCGTGGCAGCGCTCGAGCATCCGGCGCACGCAGCGGTGGTCGGCGGCGTCGAGGGCGAGGAGCGCCGCGATCGTCGGATCCCAGCCGAGCGGGTCGCGGCTGATCAGCGTGTAGCCGGCGAACTCGAGGTGGAGCGCCTCGTCGAGAACGCGCTCCGCGAGCTCCGCCTCGCGCCACGGCGCGTCGGCCATGCCGTGGCCGAGGGCGTCGACGTCGAGGACGAAGAGCTGCGCGCACAGCCCCGCGGCCAGCAGCTCCTCGGGGAGCTCGCGCAGGCGTCGGGCCGCGGCCGCGTCGCCGGCCTCGAGGAGCACCTCGAGCCAGATCGCGAAGCGGCCGCTGTCGAGCGCCTCCTCGTCGCCGTCGCCGAGCCGCCACAGGTGCTCGTCGAGGACCTCGAGGGTCTGCTCGGCGGTGGCCATCGCCAGGAGCTCGCCGGCGTCCTCGAGGCCGACGGCGCGGACGAGTCCGGCGAAGCGCTGGGGGTCGAGCGCGCGGACGAGCCCGACATGCGCGGGCGCGTCGACGAGGTGACGGAGGAGGCGGCGGGTGACGTCGACCATAGACCGGCCAATGTACTGAGGCCGGTCGTCGCGTCGAGCGGCCTCGGCGTGCGCGAGCGCCGGCCAGGGGGTCTAGAACATCGCCGGCGGTCAGCGTAGAATTGGCACAGGTGGATCGATGGTCGAGTCGGGTGCCGCGGCGGCCAGCTGCGCGCGCCGACGTCGCCGCGCCGCGCCGCGAGCGGTGGATCCTGACATGGCGTTTTGGACATATCTTCTGACACCGGCGCGGGCCGCAATTCCGGCGCACACGCGCATATGCACAGGGACCGCGCGACGGCGATGATGCACGCCCTGGCGCGGGCCCGCGACCGCGAGTCGCGGGCGCGGCGGCCGGAACAAGCCGCTTCGCGCCACCTACATCGGCTGTGAGGCCGGCACAACATCCTACGAAAGTCATCCGCGCCCCGGAAAACCTAGACCATTCGCGGTCTGAGTCCGTGAGTCATGCTTATGCACAGTCTCCCGCGCGCGCCGCTCGTCATCCTCGGCCTCGGCCTCCTCCTGTCCTCGGCCGGCTGCGGGGAGTCGCCGACCGAGGCGACCGACACGATGGCGACGCCCTTCACGGCCTCCGCCGCGGACACGACGTCGACGACGTCGACGACGGCGATGACGGCGGGCGCCTCCTCGGGCGACGCGACGACCGCCGACGTCACGACGACGGCGGCCTCGACATCGACGGCGACGTCGGGCACGACGTCGACGACCGGCGATCCGACGACGACGACCACCACCACCGGCGCGACGGCGACCGACAGCGAGACGGGGACGACGACGGTCGGCCCGGAGTGCGCGCCGATCGAGTGCAACGGCAAGATCCTCGCCTGCGGCGACTGCATCGACAACGACGACGACGGCAAGACCGACTCGGAGGACGTCGAGTGCATCAGCCCCTGCGACGACGACGAGGGCTCCTTCGCCACCGGCCTCCCGGGCGACGGCAAGGACCCGTGCAAGCAGGACTGCTTCTTCGACGGCAACAGCGGCTCCGGCGACGACGGCTGCAACTGGTCGTTGAAGTGCGATCCCGAGAGCCCCGGCGCGCCCGAGTGCCCGTATGACCCCAAGGCCAAGTGCCAGGACCAGCAGCCGCAGAAGTGCATGGACTCGTGCCAGCCGCCGCCCGGCTGCGACTGCTTCGGCTGCTGCGGCGTCTACAAGGACGGGGAGATCGTCAACATCTTCCTCGGCGCCGACGGCTGCTCCTTGGCGAACTTCGACGCCTGCGTGACGTGCACGCCGGTCGACAACTGCTTCCCGCTGCCCTGCGATCCGGAGGCCTGCCAGCCGTGCATCAACGAGCCGCTGCCGCCGGAGTGCGACGTCTTCGAGTGCCCGGAGGGGCTCGGCAACTGCGAGTCGAACCGCGACTGCGTCGGCGACGTCCCGCTCTACTGCGACCTCGAGGTCGGCTGCTGCAAGTTCATCCCCGGGTGAGCGGGCGGGGGTCACGACGCAGGAGGCCGCCCGCGGGCGCCACGAACGATTGGGCGCGGGCCGGCGGGGCGGCGGGTAGCGACCGGCCGTAGCGGCGAGAACAGCCGCGGCCCGCGGGCGTCAAGAACGATGGCGGGCGCGGGCCGGGGGGCGGGCGGAGATTCGGTGACTCTCAGCGCCCGTTCGCGCTGACGACGACGAAAGCGGCCGCGGCGGCGACGAGCGCCCACCAGAGCACCGAGCCGACGACGGCGCCGCGGTCGAGGCCGCCGGCGCGGGCGAAGGAGGCGACGCCGAGGACCGTCAGCGCGAGGGTCGGCGCCCACAGGAGGCCGGCGATGGCGAGCTGTCCCTTCGACCATCCTATGTGGTGGAGGAGGGCGACGAGGGCGAGGGCGAGGAGGGGCGCGAGGACCCAGAAGCGCAGGCGCTCGGCGGCCCACAGCGCCTCGACCACCGGCGGGTTGCGGCTGAGGTCGCCGAAGAAGACCTCGGCGACGCCGGCCGCCTCGCGCTCGAGGCGGAGCTCGCGGCCGTGGGCCTTGGC
>JAGQIT010000875.1 GCA_020431135.1 Myxococcales bacterium
CCGAGGTCGCCGAGGTCGAGCGCGGCGAGGTCGCGAGCGCGGCGGAGGTCGCCGACGCGCCGACGGAGATGACCTTCGGCGCGCTCCGCCCGTGGGTCCACGTCGAGCCCGATCGCGACGTCCCCGTCTCGCTCTTCGAGATCACCGGCGGCGCGGTCGCGGGCCGCTACCGCGGCTACACCTTCGAGCTCCGCTGCCAGGGGTCCTGCGATCAGGAGGTCGACGTCGGCAGCGGCGTCTTCTTCGTCGGCGGCAAGAACATGCCGTCGTCGCGCGCCTTCCGGATCGAGCCCCCGCAGACGCCGGGTGAGCGCGTCGATCTCAAGGTCCGCACGGGTCGCCTCGGCCTCCTCATCGGCGGCGTGGTGGTGGCCTCCTTCAGCCCCGCGCTCTTGAGCACCGGCGCGGTCGCCCTCAGCATCGGCGCGAGCGGTGACTGCACCGCGGACCTCGACTGCGAGAGGAAGCGCGGCGCGACGACGATCGGCGCGGGGCTCATCGCCGCCGGGGTCGCGCTCGCGGTCGGCGGGATCCTCATGGCCCTGCGCGGGCGGACGAAGGTCGAGCAGCGCAGGCGCCCGGGTCGAGGCGAGGGCGCCGGCGCGCTGTAGCGTCGATTGGACAGGTCCGCGATGGCGTAGGAGCCTGCGCCTGCGGTGTGTGTCCCTGCGCTCGCGCGGCGCTCAGTCGCGGCGGCGGCGGGCCGCCGCCGCGAGCCCGCGGAGCTCGTTCATCAGCAGCTCGCCGCCGATGTCCCCGCGCGGGTTGATCATCAGCGAGGCGATCCGCTGGTCGTCGGCGAGCGGGAAGAGCTGGTGCCCGGCGATCACGCGGTAGGGCCAGCCGCGGGGCTCCCACAGGCGCAGCGCGTCCCAGTCGGTGAACGCGGCGTAGACCGGCAGCCCCTGGAGCCTCTCGACGACGTGCGGCGCGTCGTCGCTGTCGGGGTCGAGGACGAGGAGGAGCTCGCTCGCAAGGAGGCCGCGGTAGACCGCCTGCCGCGACGGCATGTCGCGGAGGCGGGCGAGCTTCTTCATCGCCCGCAGGAGCTCGACGTTGGCGGTCGGCTCGGCGTCGCCGAGGAGGAGGTCGAAGCGGAGCTGCGCGTCGGCGTCGACACCGTAGGCGCGGGCGAGGAGCTCGAGGGTCTCGTCGGCGATCGCAGGCAGGGCGTCGGCGTCGGCGCAGGGGACCCTGCGGACGAGGTTTCGCCGCTTGCGACGGCTCGTGAAGCCGCGCGTCGTCAGCTCCTGCTCGCGCTTCGGGGTGAGCTGCGCGGCCGCCGGGAGGAAGCGGTTGGTGACCGCCTCGCAGTCGATCGCGTCGCCGCCGCGGCTGCCGATGAACTGGAGATAGACGTCGCCGTGGCTGACGATCAGGCGGTTGTAGTCGCCGCCTTCGACGACCACCGCGCGCAGGTGGTCGACCAGTGCTTGTCGCCGGGGATCGCTCGCCACGGGGCTGGAAACGTAGCAGAGGCGGCGGTGCCCGCTTGCCGTCGCGCCGTCGGCTTGCTCACGAGCGTTGGGGACGCCTGCCCCCAGCGCGGAGGCGCTGTCGTTCGCCGAGGCCGGCGCCGAAGACGGCCGTGAGAATCTCTGCGCGAGCCTTTCGGAGGCGCGTGCGAGGGACTATCCTAGGCCGCGTTCATGAGCGAGGGCGTCGACATTTGGCAGCGCTACGACGCGAAGGTCGTCCAGGTCCGTGAGCTCGAGGAGCGCCTCAAGAAGCTCGAAGAGAGGCTTGTAGCCCTCGCAGAGGAGCGCGACCAGCGGGCCAACGCCTGCGCCGTTCTCACCCAGAAGCTGACCTCAGCGCGGCTGATCGCCGAGCGCCTGCGCAACGCCGAGCGGGCGAAGGACGGCGGTGGCGGCGGCGGCGGTGATCTCTCGAACCACCGCCTGCGCGCCGAGTACGACCGCGCGCGCGAGGTCATCGGCTGCCTGCTGACCAGCCTCTCCGGCTCCTGGAGCGCGCGCGAGCAGGTCTGGCGCGCCGACTCGACCAGCGGCGGCCGCCTCCTCTACGCCCTCACCCGCGGGGCGATGGCGTCGGTGTCGATGGACTCCTTCCGCGTCGACCACGACTGGCTGCGCCGCCTCGACCTCGACCGCCTGCGCATCGAGCTCGGCTTCGACGACGGCGGCGTCGACCTCAGCGTCGAGGAGGAGTTCGACGAGGTGGAGGAGGAGTACGAGGTCGACGGCATCGAGCCGGCGGCGACGGTGTCGGTCGAGGACATCTACGACCAGGACGATCTCCCGCCGCCGCCGAGCTTCACGGGGAGCCCGCGTGAGGAGCCGCCGCCGCCGCTGATCTCCGCCCTTGAGGCCTTCGAGGGCATCGAGCCCGATCCCGAGAAGACTCGGGTCATGCGCGCGCCGACCGAGCCGCTGCCGACCCGCCAGGGGGAGAGCAAGCGGGAGACGACCGCGGTGCGATCGATCCCGGCGCCCTTCACCATCGGCAAGCTCGTCAAGCCGACCTCCTAGAGGGCCGTGGCGAGCGGCGCTTGGGTCTTCGCCTACGGGTCGAACGCGGATCTCCGCGACCTCGGGCGGTGTTTCGCCGCTCGCGGTCTGCCGCCTGGGCGGATCGACGAGGACGACGCCCGCGTCGCCGCATTGAGGGAGCACCGCCTCGTCTGGAACTACCACTCGGTCGCGCGTGACGGCGGCGCCGCGAACGTCGAGCCGGCCGCGGGGCACGCTGTCTACGGCCTCGCGCTGCGCGTCGACGCGGTCGCCCTCGCTGGGCTCGACGTCAAGGAGGGGCACCCCGAGCGCTACCGACGATCGCAGCGCGAGCTCGCGAGCTGCGGCGGGTCGCTCGCGGCGTGGGTCTATCGCGTGACGCCGGCCTTCGTCCGCGCGGCGCCGGTGTGGCCGCGCCGCGCCTACATCGAGCTGATGATCCGCGCCGGCGAGCGCCACGGCTATCCCGAGTGGTACGTCGAGCGCCTGCGCCGGACGCCGACGCTCGACTAGGAAGGGGCCGTCGCCGTCGCGCTCGCAGTACAGATGTATGTCTGCTCAGACAGCCGAACCTGGCCCGTCCGCGGCGGTCGCGTCGACGCGGTCGACAGCCGGCGCGCGCTCGCCGAAGATGTCCCCCATGGCGGTCTCGCAGGCGCTCATCAGCTTCGCCCGCGGCGTGTGGGCGGTGAAGGTCTTCGCGTGGTGGGTCTTCCTGCCGTCGTTCGCGGGGCTTTGCCTGATCCGCGGGCTCCTCTTGCCGGCGCTGCTCCTCGGCTGCGCCGGGCTCGCCCTCGGCGTCCAGCTCCTCCGCGCGCGCGCCGACGTGCGCGTCGGCGAGAGACCTGGTCCTTTCGACAGCCGCGAGATGCGGGTGCTCGGCGGCCTCTTCCTGCTCATCAACGCGGCGGTCGCGGCGGCCGCCCTCTGGCGCCTCCTCTTCGCCCCCTTCGACGTCGGCTGGGAGCGCGTCGACGGCTCGACCGACTGGAATGACACCAAGGTCCACGTGACCGCCGACGGCGCGGCGGTGATCCTCGCCTGCGGCCCGGGCAAGACCTCCTATTGGCGCGACGCGGGGAGCGGCGCGTGGGTCGACCGCGGCCTCCCGGGGCTGTGCGCGCTGTGGACCGCCGATGATCCGGCGCGGGGCTGGCTGTGGGTCGCGTCGGCGGACAAGCGGGTGGTCAACGTCTTCGACCGCGCCCAGGAGCGCTGGCTCGAGCTCGAGCGGCCCGCGGGGAGCATGCGGGGGATCGCCGTCGCCGGCGATCGCGTGCTCTTGGCCGCCGAGCCGCGGCTCTACTGGACCGACGACGAGGTCGACGAGTGGGTCGTCGCCCTCGACGAGCGGGTCTCGGGGGTCGACGCGCGCGGGCGCCGGGTCGTCAGCGTCGGGGCGCGCTGGCGGGTCTCGGCGGACGCCGGCGACACCTGGCGCGAGCTCCCGCGGCCCGACGACGCCCTGCTCTACCCGGAGGTCAGCCTCGGCGCCGACCGGGCCTACGTCTTCGCGTCGACGATGATCCGCGGCGAGCTGTGGCGCGTCGACTTCGCCGCGGAGACGGGGGACGAGGCGACGCTCGTCGAGCTCGACCCGCCGGCGGCCGACATCCGCGAGATCGTCGTCGACCCGGCGAACTCGAGGCGCCTGTGGCTCGGGACCTGGGGCGAGGGCGTCTTCGTCTCCGACGACGCCGGCGAGGCCTGGCGTCCGCTCGGCCTCGAGAGCGTCAGCGTCCGCTCGCTCGCCGTCGACGCGCGCCGCGGCCAGCTCTTCGTCGCCTCGGGCAACCTCGCCTATCGCCGCGGGGTCTTCGTCCGGGCGCTCGATTGAGCCGTCCGCGCGCGAGGCGACCGAGCTTGCGATCCTCGGCGGAGGGACGCGCCGTCGAGGTTGCGGCGCACGGCGAATCCGCGCTCGTGGCGGCTGAGCGTCACCGGACGCCGGGACCGTGTCGAGCCCTCGACAGCGCCGCCTCAGCCGCGACGGCGACGCTCGGTGATCCAGCGCTCGAGGCGGCGGCGGAGCTGGCGATCCTCGAGGGAGAAGAGCTCCGGGCAGGGCGTCGCCGGACGGACGACGTTGACGAGGAGCTGCCCGAGGCGGAGGTCGGGGTCGAGGCGCCAGGCCTCGGCGAGGGTCTCGAGGATGGGATCGATCCGGGCCGGGTCACGCATCGCGGGCGAGTCTCGCACGCCCGCGCCGCGGGCTAGGCTAGGAGCCTGTCCGAGTCCTCGACGCGCACTCTCACTCGCCCTCGTCGACCCTCTCGCCTCCGCCAGCACCAGCAAGGCGCCGGTACAGCGGCGCTCTGTCGAAGCCGAGGGCGCCAACGATGGCCGCGCGAGGGCATACGGCGGACACTCGGATAGGCTCGCTCCTAGGTGTCCGAGGCGTCGCGGCGCAGGAGCGCCGCGCGGAGGTCGCGCGAGCGCCAGGCGAGCCAGGCGGTCTCGGCGAGGCGGGCGACCGCGAAGGCGAAGATGCCGACGACGATCCCTGGGCGGCTGCCGTCGGCGATCCCGAAGGCGAGGATCCCCGCGCAGATCACGAGAAAGACGACCACCGACTCGGTGAGCGCCCGCGTCCGATCGCTGGCGACCAGCACCCCGCCGTACCAGCTCGCGATCGCCCGCGCGCCGGGGATCGGCGCGCCGAACCACATGACCCCGGCGGCGAGGAGCGCGAGCTCGGGGCGCAGCCCCGAGACGCCGTCGAACCACAGGACGCCGAGCGGGGTCGCGGCGAAGAGGAGGATGACGACGGTGAGGGCCGCGGCCAGGAGGCCGGCGAAGCGGCGCAGGGTCGCCGGCGCGCCGCGGCGCTCGATGAGGGCGATCACCACCTCGTTGAGGGCGAAGCCGGCGGCCTGAAAGAGGAAGAGGAGGCCGCTGACCACGGGCCACAGGGCGAGGGACTCGATCGCCCGCGGCATCCGCGAGAGGGCCGCGGCGCCGATCGGCTGGACCAGCAGCGTGACCAGCGGCGTCAGGGCGAGGGGGACGTAGAAGCGGAGGAAGGGGCGGCCGCGGAGGACCGTCGCCGGGTCGCCGGGCTCCATCTGCTCGCGGACCACCGGCAGGGTCTTGATCGCGGCGTAGGCCGCCTCGGCGAGGACCCCGGCGATCACCGTCGAGGTGGCGACGACGATCCCCGGCGCCCCCGCGGTGTAGCCGATGGTCAGGACCAGGGCGCCGGTGAGGAGGCGGGCGATCGATCCCATCGTGACCTGCCGAGGCCGGCCGAAGCGGATCAGCACGCCTTGGTTGAAGCGCCGCGAGGCGATCGCCCAGGTCCACGGGGTCATCAGCATCAGGCCGAGGCGCGCCGGCTCGACGACGGCGTCGGGCGTGTCGAGGAGCGGGACGAGGACGCGGTCGAAGAGCGGCGTGAAGGCGAAGGCGACGTGGACGATCGTCAGGGCGGCGCCGAGGCGGTGGTTCGTCCGCCGGAGCGCGTCGTAGGCCGCCCTGTGCTTGCTCAGGGCCGTCGACGCCGTGAGCATCATGATGATCGGCGCCTCGACGAGGAGGGCGATCGGGAAGACGAGGCCGCCGTAGGCCGCGAGGTGGATCTCGGGCTCGGCGAGGCGGGCGACCACCGCCGACATCAGCGGCAGCTCGGCGCCCATGAGCATCCAGCTCAGGGCTAGCGGCCACCAGCCCCGGGCGACGTCGCTCTGCCGTACGGGGTCGGCGCTCGAGGGGGCGGTCACGGGCGGCGGAGCATAGCGCAGGCGAGCGACCGCGCCTGTCCGCGGGTGCGGGTCGCGGCGTCGTCAGGGCCGGACGGCCGCGCGGCGACGAGGCGGCGGACCGCTACGTGAGCGGGCGCGGGCGCGGGGTGAGTTGGCACGCGGCGTCGAGCTGCGGCGGTCGCGTGCGGTCGGCGGGGGTCTTCGCCGGAGGGTCCGTCCACGGGCGCGGGGCGACCCGACCCGGAGCGCACGAACCCGAGTCGCGGTGCTCCGCGCCACGCGATCCCTGGGATGCGTGGAGCGAGCTTGTCTTCGTCGCGCCGACTCGACGCCACGCGGCGCCGTCACGCGACGTGGGAGCTGCGGTCGACGGGCGCTCTACACCGCGATCGCGTCGTCTGGCGGCGTCGAGTCTTCGCGCGGTCGGCTCGTCCTCCCGGACGCGGCGCGATCACGCCTCCGGGTCGTCCGCGGGCGCGTCGACGAGGGCGTCATGGAGGGCGAGGAGGGCGTCGTAGAGATCGTCGGCGCGGCGCTGGCCGATCACCGCCGAGAGCTCGGCCTCGGTCTCGCGCAGCTTCGCCATGCCGTCGAGGAGCGTGCGCCCGGCGGACTCGGAGAACTTGATCAGCTTCGCTCGGCGATCGGCGGGATCGGGGCGGCGCTCGAGGACGCCGCTCGCCTCGAGCTCGTCGACGAGCTGACCGACCGCCTGCTTGCTGACGCCGACCCGGCGCGCGAGCTCGGTGAGGCGGGTGCCCTCGAGATCGATGTGCGGGAAGAGGGTCGTGTGCGCGGCCCGCAGCCGCGGCCCGTCGGCGGGCGTCGGCAGCTGGGCGATCGCGCGCTCGTTGACCAGGCGCGCGCACTTCATCAGGAGCTGCGCCCAGCTCGCGCGCTTCACCGCCTCGAGGGCGTCGCGGTCCTTCGGCCCGGACATCGCCATGAGGGTAGGGGGCCGTGAAAAATAGTCAATGGCGCTTGACTATTTTAGTCAGGTATACTTGACTAATTCTATGGACACCGCGCTCACTGCCATCGCCGACAGCCTCTGGGCCTACGAGTACGACCTGCGCCTCGGGCCAGGCTTCTACCTGCCGGTGCGGACGACGGCGATCCGCCGCGCGGACGGCGGGCTCGTCCTCTGGTCGCCGGGTCCGCTGAGCGACGGGCTCGCGGCGGCGATCGAGGCCCTCGGCGAGGTGCGGGTGCTCGTCGCGCCCAACCGCCTCCACCATCTCTACGTCGCCGACGCGCGGCGCCGCTTCCCCGGGGCGGCGCTCCTCCTCGCGCCGGGGCTCGCGGAGAAGCGGCCGGATCTCGACGGCGCCAACCTGGCCGACGGGGCGGGTGTGCTCGGACCGGAGTTCGAGCTTCGGACCATCGACGGCGCGACGAAGCTCGGCGAGGTCGTCGCCTTTCATCGGCCGAGCGCCAGCCTCCTGGTCACCGACCTCGTCTTCAACCTCAGCCGCACGCGCGGCTGGTTGACGCCGTGGATCCTCCGCCTCGCCGGCGTCCTCGGCCGCTACAACCAGAGCCGCCTGATCCGCACGCTGGTCGACGATCGTGCGGCCGCCGGCGCGAGCGTCCGGGCGATGCTGACCTGGCCCTTCGAGCGGGTCGTCACGTGCCACGGCGGCGTCGTCGACGGCGCGGACGTGCGCGAGCGGACCGCGGACGCGCTCGAGTGGATGCTCGCGGCGGCGCCGGGTCTCGCGGGCGCCTCGCAGATCTCGTAGGTCTCGTAGGTCTCGCCGTCGAACGCGAGCGCCAGCGCGTCACGGCGTCGTTGCTCGCGTCTTCCAGGCGAGCGACGCCGAGGCCCCATGGCGGCCTCCTGCGCACGCGTCTCCGCGAGGTGATCTGCGGCGAACGAGGCTTGCGCTAGAGCACACCATGCGCTGGCTGCCGACCGCACAGGAGCCCGCCTCGCGCCCGCCGTGTTCCGTTCCTCCGGCGCNNGCTGCGCGAGGCCACGCCCGGCGGGCGCTGCACAATGGAGAAGAACGATGTTTGGTGCGCGCTTCTCAGCGTCGTAGACGGCGCTCCGTTCGCCGCCGTGCGCCTCCCGTGCGCTCGCGCGGACCCGCCTCCGTGGACGTGAGAGACGAGCCGGCGGACCCCGCGTGCGTCCGTCGGGTGGGAGCGCCTCGCGGGCTCGCCGGCGCGTCTCGTCGTAGTGCTCCGCGGGGCGCGTCCCAGTAGGATGGGCGTGCAGCGAGGGCGGTCGGATGAGCGCGGCGGGTGGCGGCAGGGACGAGCAGAGCGGCGAGATGTCGACGCTGATGAGCGCGTCGGAGGTCCTCTCCGGGACGCCTCGCGGCGGCGAGCGCCTGGTCCTGGTGCTGGTCTGGTCGCGCGACGAGCCTGGGCGGGTCGGCGAGCTCCTCGATCCCTTCGCCGCCGGCAGGCGATGCTTCACCGTCGGTCGCAGCGGCGAGACCGGGAGCGACGGCGCCGCGCCGCTGCTCCTGCGCCAGCTCCGGCCGACCGGGGCGCGGGAGACCGGCCCCTTCCGCTCCGCGCGCATCTCTCGGCGACAGCTCTGCCTGACGATCGACGGGGTGGGGCGCCTCGAGGTCGAGCGGCTCGCCCGCTCGCGGCTCCTCGTCAACGACCGCGCGGTGGATCGCGCGGCGATCGCCGTCGGCGACCTCGTCGAGGTCGAGCGCCGCTTCATCCTCCTCGCGTCGACGCGCCCGCAGGGCTGGCCGAGCGGCGGCGGCTCCGGCGACGACTTCGCCTTCGCCGCGGCCGACTGCGGGGGGATCGTCGGCGAGTCGACCGCGATCTGGTCGCTGCGCCAGCAGATCGCCTTCATCGGCCGCCGCCGCGGGCACACGCTCGTCCACGGCCCGAGCGGCAGCGGCAAGGAGCTCGTGGTCCGCTCGATCCACGCGCTCTCGGAGCGCCGCGCCCGCCCGCTCGTCGCGCGCAACGCCGCGACGATCCCCGAGCCGCTCATCGACGCGGAGCTCTTCGGCAACCTCAAGAACTTCCCGAACCCCGGGATGCCTGAGCGCTCCGGGCTCTTCGGCGAGGCCGACGGCTCGACGCTCTTCCTCGACGAGATCGGCGAGCTCCCCGAGGCCATGCAGGCCCATCTCCTCCGGGTCATGGATCGCGGCGAGTACCAGCGCCTCGGCGAGGCGCGTATGCGATCGACCGACGCGCGGGTGATCGGCGCGACGAACCGGGACCTCACCCAGCTCAAGCACGACGTCCTCGCCCGCTTCTTCCACCGCGTCGCCGTCCCAGGGCTCGACGCCCGCGTCGACGACGTCCCCCTGCTCGCGCGCCACATCCTCCGCGGCCTCGCCGACGAGGAGCCCGAGCTGCGCGCGCGCTACTTCGACGGCGACGAGCCGCGGCTCAGCGCCGCCCTGGCGCGGGCGCTGCTCCGGCGGCGCTACACGACGCACGCGCGCGAGCTCGTCCAGCTCCTGTGGCGCTCGGCGCAGACGAGCCGCGGACGCGAGCTCGAGCCGCCGCCTGACGACGTGGCCCCCGCCTCTGCGTCGACGCCGGAGCGAGAGCCGGCGTCGGAGCCGACCTCGGGCGTCGACATCGCGGAGATCCCCCGCGAGGCCGTCGTCGATGCGCTCGCCCGCTGCAAGGGGGTCCAGGAGCGGGCCTGGCGCGAGCTCGGCCTGCGCAACCGCTATCAGCTCCGGCGGCTCCTCAAGAAATTCGCGATCCCGACGTAGCGCGACGTGATGTCGGCGCTCGTCGAGGGCGCGGTCTGGGAACGCGCGCCCACGACTACGAGGCGTCGAGGTCGTCATCGTCGTCAGCTTCCTCCTCCTCTTCGTCGAGGTCGCTCGTCGCGTCGTAGAGGGGCCCGTCGTCGGCCTCGGACGCGCGGTCGGGGCGCTCGCTGAGGTCGTACGCGGCGTCTCCCCAGGCGCCGGGGTCGACGTCATCGAGCTCTTGGCTGCGGCCGATCGGATAGTCCTCGTCGTCGAAGCTGTCGTTGGCCGTCTCGCCGCGGGTGTCCTCCCAGGCCGTGTCGTCGAGGTCTGCGCAGGCGCCCGCGGTCAGGGCGGTCGCGGCGGCGAAGATCCCGAGCAGGCGGCGGAGCTCTGCGCTGGGCGAGCGTGCGGCGGACGTGGTTGTGGTGGTCGTGGTTGTGGTGGTCGTGGTGATCATCGTCAGGTCCTCCCGACCTGGCCGCGTGACCCCAGCGCGGCCGCGCCGACGCTCAGGCGAGCGACAGCGCGGCGCGTCGAGGCGGCCGCCAGGTCTTCGCGTCGGCGCTCATCAGCGGCTGACGCGAACGACCCCCACCTGTGCACGCGCTGTGCCAGGCCGCGGTGCGCTCACATCGGGTCGACCCGCGGAGCGCGCGGCTCCTCGACAGAGGCGCACGAGGCCGCAGATCCGCGGCCTAATCGCCCCTTCGGCGCAGGTGGCCTGCCCGCGGTCCGGTCGCGCGGCGGCGCGCGCCCCGTGGGGTCCCTCGGTTGGGCGCCCATGGGCGCCCATGGGCGGGTCACCCGGGCCGCCGATGGGCCGCCGGAGAACGGGTGGAACCAACGCCCGCTTCTCTGTACTTCAGAGGTACACCGCGGGGCGACCCCGCGGCGCGGACGGAGATGAGCGGCTCAGCGAGAGGCGACGATGCGGCTGACCTGATCGCGGAGGCCCGCGGCCCAGGCGTCGAGGTTGGTCCGCGTGCTCTCGAGGACCGCGCCTGCGCTGTGGAGCTCGCTGAGCGCCCGCTCGAGGCGCTTGCGCGCGCGGCTCAGCCGGCTCTTGATCGTCCCGGCGGGGACGCCGAAGACCAGCGCCAGCTCCTCCGTCGACAGCTCCTCCCAGTAGCGCAGCTCGAGGAGGAGCTGCGACTCGACCGGGATCGACCGCAGCGCCTCGAGGAGGAGCCGCTGCTCCTCGTGCGCGGCGATCAGCGTCGACGGGCCGACGCCGAGATCGCAGATCGACGAGACGCCGAGGTCCGCGTCTTCGCGCATCCGCCCGCGCTTATAGAGGTACGTGCGGAGGACGTTGCGCGCGGCGCCGAAGAGGTAGGCCCGGAAGTGGGCGCCGTCGGCGACGCGGTCGCGACCCTTCACGCAGGCCATCAGGGTGATCTGCACGAGGTCCTCGACGTCGCGATCGACCTTGTTGGCGAAGAAGCGGTAGATGCTCTCGGCGTGGCGGTCGAAGAGCTCGCCCGCGGCCGCACGATCGCCGCCGCGCCACGCCTCCAGCAGCTCGAGGTCGCTCCGCATGGCCGCTGACCATACCACCGCCGAGGGGGCGCCTGCCGCGGACGCGGTGCTCGGCGAGCGCCCCGACGCAGCGGGCTTCGCCGGCGTCTATGACCGCCTGCGGGCGCGGGTCCTCGAGCTCGACGCGGCGACCGAAGACGATCCCTTCGAGGCCCTCGAGCGCCTCTTCGACGGGGCGGACGAGCCGGCCCCGACGCCCGCCGCGATCGGCCGCTACGAGGTGCTCGATCGGATCGGCGAGGGCGGCATGGGCGTCGTCTACCTCGCGCGTGATCGCTCCCTCGATCGCCTCCTAGCGATCAAGCTGATCGGCGGCAGCGGCCGCGGCAGCCGGGCCGACGATCGCGCCCGCCTCCAGCGCGAGGCCCGGGCGATGGCCCGCCCCTCGCACCCCAACGTCGTCACCGTCCA
>JAGQIT010000876.1 GCA_020431135.1 Myxococcales bacterium
CGCCGCCCTCGCCGCCCTCCACCACCAGGCCGGCAACCTCGAGCGGGCGGAGGCCTGCTACCGCAACGTCCTCGGCGTCCTGCCCCAGCACGAGGCGGCGCTCGAGGCCCTCGCGGCGATCTACGACGCCGCCGGCCGCGACCGCGAGTACGTCGAGATCCGCAGCCGCCTCGTCGACCTGCAGGCGCCCAGCGCCCCGCCGGCCGAGCGCGAGGCGATGATCCGCGGCCTCGCCCGCGACCTCGACACCCGCCTGCGCCGCCCCGCCGAGGCGATCCGCCGCCTCGAGCCGCTCGCCCGCGAGCTCCCCGAGCGCGTCGACATCCAGGAGGAGCTCGCCGACCTCCTGCGCCGGCAGGGCGAGCACGCGGCCGCGGCGACGGTCCTCCGCGGCGCCCTCGAGCACGCCGCCGGCGACGACCGCCTGCGGGTGCTGGCGGCGCTCGGCGGCCTCGAGGAGCGGCTCGGGGCCGACGAGGCGGCGATCGAGCGCTGGCAGGGGATCCTCGCCGCGCGCGACGGGGATCCGGACGCCCTCGCCCATCTCCAGGCCCTCTACCTCAAGGGGCACCGCTGGGACGCGCTCCTCGAGGTGATCGAGCGCCGCCTGGCCGCCGTCGGCGACGACCGCGACCTCCGGATCGCGATCCTCGTCGACAAGGCCCGCGCCCTCCTCGAGGGCTTCAATGACGAGGCGGCCGCGACCTCGACCCTCGAGGCGCTGGCCGCCGAGGATCCCGACAACGACGCGGTGATCCTCGGCCTGTGCGACCTCTACCGGCGCAGCGGGCGGACGGCGGAGGCCCAGGCGCGCCTCCACGCCCGCCTCCGCGAGCTCCCGGCCGAGGCGCTCGGCCCGCGCGCGAAGATCGCCCTCGCCCTCGCCGGCCTCCTCGAGAAGGAGCTCGGCGATCTCGAGGAGGCGATGGCGACCATCGAGGCCGCTCTCGGCGACGACGCGGGGAACCGCGACCTCCTCGCGGCCCGGGCCCACCTCGCCCGGCGCACCGACGACGCGCCGGTCCTCGTCGACACCCTCGAGCGCCTCGGCGACACCGACGGGCTCCTCGAGGCCGCGGAGCTCGCCCGCGAGGCGCTCCGCGACCCCGACTGGTCCGCCCGCCTCTACAGCGCGATCCTCCGCGGCGCCGACAAGTCGAGCGACGATCCGCGGACCAGCGCGCTCCTCGCTACCGCGCTCGCCGGCCTCGCCCGCCTGCGCCTCGACGCCGGCGATCGCGAGGGCGTCGACGCGCTGGTCGGCGACTGGGTCACCCAGATCCCGACCGCCGGGCTCCAGGCCCGCGTCCTGACCGAGCTCGGCCGCGCCCTCTGGAAGGCGACCGCGGACCTCGAGCTCGCGCGCCCGCGCTTCGACGCGGCCAAGGCCGCCGATCCCGACTACGCCCTGGCGACCCACCGCCTCGGCGAGGTCCTCCTCCTCGCCGGCCGCTACGACGAGGCCGAGCCGCTCCTCGAGGACGCGGTCGAGTCCCACGTCCTCAGCCGCGACCAGGGCCACCTGATCGACGGCCTCCTCCTCCTCGCCCAGCTCTTCGAGGCGACCGATCGCTCGGCCGACGCCTACCGCCGCCTGTCGTCGGCGCTGCGTCAGGATCCCTCGAGCCTCGAGATCCGCGCGGCGATCGTCCGCAACCGCCACCAGGCGGGGCGCTGGAAGGAGGCGATCGCCGCGGTCGAGAAGGTCGACGAGCAGCTCGCCGCCGGCAAGGTGCTCAGCCAGGGCGACCGCCGGCGCCTCGCCGAGATGCTCGTCCTCGCCTCGGCGGCCGCCGCCGAGCAGGGCGACCCCGACCAGGAGCTCGAGCTCTTCGAGCGCGCGGTCAAGGCCGACCCCGACAACCTCGAGATCCTCGACCGCCTGATCGCCCGCTGCCGCGAGCGCGGGCTCCAGGACCGCCAGGCCCGGCACACGGCCGCGCGCGCCGAGCACCTCAGCGATCCCGTCGAGCGCGGCAAGACGCTCCTCGAGGCGGGGATGCTCGCGGCCGCCGCGGCCGCCGCCATCGAGGAGGCCGCCGAGGCCGAGGGCCGCGATCCCACCGATGACGAGCGCCTCGAGATCGACGATCTGCGCGACCGCGCCTTCGTCGCGCTGCGCAAGGGGATCGCCTTGGTGATCCACGAGCCGACGCCGGTCGTCGAGCGCCGCCAGCTCGAGGTCGCCTTCTGGGTGTCGGCCTCGCGCGACACGGAGACCGCCCTCGGCTGCCTCGACCGCCTCCTCCTCCGCGACGATCTGCGCCGCGAGAGCCGCCTGGAGCTCCTCCTCGAGGGCGTCCGCCTCGCCCTCGAGCGGCGCCAGGGCGGCGATCTCGAGCGCGCCCGCGTCTACGCCAAGGCGGCGTGCGACGGCTTCCCCGAGCGGGCCTCGCCGATCGCCGCGATGTTCGACGTCCTCGAGGCGTCGGGCGGCGACGACGCCCAGGAGGACGTCGAGCGCCTGGTCCTGATGTTCTTCAACCGCCAGGGCCTGCGGTCGACGCAGGGCGAGGCCGAGGACGCCCGCCGCTCGGCGCTGCTGATCCGCCTCGCCGACACCCAGCACGAGCACCCCGAGCGGGCGATCCGCCTGCTCGAGAAGGCCGCGACCCTCGACACCCGCGGCCTCGGGGTCGCGGAGCGCCGCCACCTCAGCCGCCTCTACCTCGCCGCCGGCGCCGACGCCAAGCGGATCCGCCGCAACTACGAGGCGATCCTCGAGCTCGACCCCGTCGACACCGCGAACATCCGCGCCCTCTTCGACCTCTGCGTCGCCGCCGAGGATCTCGACCAGGCCGCGGCCCTCGCCGCGCTCCTCCGGGTCCTCGATCCGGGCGACGCGACGGTCGAGGCGCTCGCCGCCCGCTTCGGCGTCGAGGTCGGCGAGCGCGACGGCTTCGACATCAACGGGATCATCCCGGCGGAGCCGGCGAGCGGCGGGATGATCCCGGCGATGCGCCAGCTGTGGCGCGGCGGCGCGGCGATCCTCTGCGCCAAGCTCCCGCGCCTCGACACCGAGGGGGCGACGCTCCCCGAGAGCGACGATCCCTTCTTCACGACCTGGAGCGACACGCAGGCGCGGATCGGCGCCCCGCCCTACCCGCTCGTCGACGCCGCCGCGGTCGCGGCCGACGTCGAGGGCGGCTGGCTGATCCCCCACTGCCAGTACCCGCCGGTGATGGTGGTCGGCCCGAAGGCGAAGTACGAGGAGGCGAGCGCCCACCTCCGCTTCGCGATCGGCCGCTCCCTCTTCTTCGCCCGCCCGGGCAACCTGCTGACCGCGGCCCTCGAGCAGGAGCAGCTCGTCACCGTGCTCGCGGCGACGCTCCTCGCCTTCCACCCGCGCCACGCCCACCGCCGCGACTACATCCGCGACGACGACGAGGCCACCCACCAGCTCGCGCAGCACCTCTCGCGCAAGCTCCCGCTCAAGGTCTCGCGGGCGATCGCCGGCCTCTTCCAGGAGCACGCGAGCGAGGCGTTCGACAGCCGCGACTGGCGGGCCTGGGTCGAGCGCGGCGGCAACCGCCTCGGCCTGTGCGCCGCCGGTGACCTCGAGATCGCCCTCGAGATCCTCGGCGTCCCGAGCGAGCCCGAGGCCCGCGCGGAGGCCCTGCGCGAGCGCGTCGCCGACGACGTGATCCTCCACGATCTCCTCGGCTTCGCCGGCAGCGCCCGCTTCGCCAAGGCGCGCCGCGGGCTCGGCTACACCGCGACGCTCGACCCGAGCGCCGGGCCGCTGCCAGTGCTCGCGCCGACGTCGACCCCGGCTGAACCGGCCGATGACGACGCGCCTCCGGTCGCGGCCGAGGCGACCGAGGAGGAGGCCGCACCCGTCGAGACGATCGCGGACCTCGAAGGGGTCTCCGACGCCGAGGAGCTCCTCGGCGCGGAGGACTTCCCCGACGCCGAGGAGTTCCTCGACGCTGAGGACTTCCCCGACGCTGAGGAGTTCACCTACGCGGATGAGCTCGTCGAGCCCGACGTTGGCGCCGACGCGAACGAGGACGTCGATACGGGTGTGGAGACCGACGACGACGAGGACCTCGACACGTCGGCGACGCCGGTCGATCGATCGACCGACGACGGGGAGGCCTCCTCACCCGAGCCGCGGCTCGAAGCCGCGCCAGCCGACAGCGACGACGCCGACGATCTGGACACGCAGGGCGTGTAGGCCCGAGGGCCGCGTCGGCGCAATCCTGGCGCCCGCGCGCCCCCTCGATACGGGCGCCTGGCTGCGCCTGGCTGCTATCCTTGAGCCATGGCAGGAAGCTGGGCGCTGCTCGGACTCGTCACGACCTTCGCGCTCGGGTCCGGGCCGATCGCCGATCGGCCGACGGTGCCGCAGCCGATCTACGGCGGCACCCAAGTCACGCCGGGGACCTGGCGCTCCGTCGTCGCCCTCGACTTCGGCGACCTCCTGTGCACCGGCACCCTGATCGCGCCCAACCTCGTCCTCACCGCCGCCCACTGCTTCCGGTCGATGCCGGCCCCCGGCAAGGTCGCGATCAAGTTCGGCGACCAATCTCAGGTCCCCGACTTCACGGCCGTCGCCACCAGCTACGGGGTCCACCCCGACTTCTGCGACGACACCGGCGAGTGCGAGGAGGACTACTTCGACTTCGCCTGGGTCGTCCTCGACAAGTCGGTCAACGCGATCTACGCGCCCGCCGTCGTGATGACCGAGCAGGACGTCTGGGACGAGCTGATGTACATCGGCGCGCCGATCACCCTCGTCGGCTACGGCCTCAACGAGGACAACGTCATGGGGATCAAGCGCGTCGCCGAGACGAAGCTGACGAACTTCAGCTCGACCGGCCTCGAGTTCCAGGCCGGCGGCATGGGCATCGACTCGTGCCAGGGCGACTCGGGCGGCCCCGCCTTCGTCACCGACGGTCAAGGCAACCCGATCCTCGCGGGCGTCCTGTCGCGCGGCTACGCCTGCGGTGAGGGCGGCTTCTACGGGATCCCGTCGTCCGTGCTCTGCTGGGTGAGCGACGAGAGCGGCGTCGACGTCCGCCCCGCCGACTGCCAGAGCTGCGACTGCCTCGACCCCTCGCCGGACAGGGGCGGCTGCGACAAGTGCTCCGTCGAGCGCCCGCGCTCCGCCGACGCGCTCGCGATCCTCGCGCCCGTCCTCCTCGCGCTCGTCCGTCGCCGTCGACGTCGCGCCGCGTAGGATCGACACCGCCGCCGGCTGGCGCTCAGGTCAGCGACGCGTCGTCGGACCGCGAGCTCAGACGGCCCGTCGTGCTGGTGGCCGTGTCCGTGCCGACTCGCTCGATCCGGCGTCCGCGCTCGCGCGTCCGTCATCGCCGACAGGCGGCGACCGCAGCGAGGAGCACGAACAGGCCCTCGCAGCGCGCTCGCTCGCGCGGACTCGGCGTCGCTCTCGCTCCTAGCCCAAGAGCCAGTAGAGCCCGTCGAGGATCGACTCGCGCAGCAGCGCGTACTCGAGGGCCGCGATCGCGAGGAAGGGACCGAAGGGGATCCGCACGCCCATCACGCCGGCGTTCGGATCCTCGTCGCCGAGCTCAGGATCGTCGCCGTGGACCTCCTTGAGCTCGGTGTTGGCGACCCGGCGGCCGACGAGGAGGAGCGGGACCGCGAGCAGGAGCCCCTGGATCGACCCGGCGGCGACCGTCCAGAAGAGCCCGCTCGCGCCGCAGAAGGCCCCGACCATCGCCAGCAGCTTGCCGTCGCCGAGGCCGAGCGCCTCGATGCCGCGGCGCTTGAGGTACACCCAGCGCAGCCCGGCGATCAGCCCGTAGCCGCCGACCGCGGCGACGACGGCCTCGATCGGATCGACGCCGAGGATCGACGGATCGAAGGCCGCGACGCCGAGGCCGACGGCGGCGACCGGGAGGACCACCGCGTTCGGGATCACCCAGAGATCGAGATCCGTGTAGGTGATGATCAGGAGCGCGAGGCCGAAGAGGGTCCACAGCAGCCACGCGGCGATCCCGGGCCCGCCGCCCTCGATGAGCGGGCGGACGACGTGGAGCATGTAGAAGGCGAAGGCGATGAAGCCGCCCAGGAGCTCGACGGTGAGGTAGCGCAGCGACAGCGGCGCGCGGCAGCGGCGGCAGCGGCCGCGCAGCAGGAGGTACGAGAGGACCGGGATGTTGTCGTACCAGGCGATCGGCGCGCCGCAGCTCGTGCACGCCGAGCGCGGGTGGACGACGCTCATCCCACGCGGCACCCGCCAGATCACGACGTTGGCGAAGCTCCCCCACAGCAGGCCCCAGACGAACGCGCCGACGATCGCCGCGGGCGACAGGAGGGCGGCGACGAGGCGCGGATCGACGGCGACCGGCGTGACGCCGTCGATCGTGAACATCGGATCGATCATCGCCAGCGCTCGCCTCCGTGGCTCACGGCCGCGAGTGTAGCAGCCGCGCAGGAGCGGGCGTCGGACGCCCGCGCCCCTGGCCCCCGTGAAGGAGCGGAGGCCGCGTCGCGCCCCTGCGCGGGGGGTCGACGATTTCGCCGCGAGAACATGCGGGAGTTCTGCCACAGCCTGCCGGCGCTGCTATCCTCCGGCCCGTGAGGCCCCGCCACGCGCACGTACGCCTCGTCGCCGGCCTCGTCGCCGCGGCGCTCGCCGTCGGCGCACCCGCCTGCGGCGGCGATGCCGAGGAGGCCCCGTCGCCGAGCGCCAGCCGCCCCGAGCCCGCGGCCCCGCTCGCCGACGCGCCCACCATCCTCGACGCGCCCTCCGTCGACGGCGTCCTCAAGCTCCTCTCGCAGGATCACCGGGCGGCCCGCCGCGCCCTCGGCCGCCACCGCCTGCGCTACATCGCGGACTTCAGCCTCGTCCCGCCCGAGCTGCCGCGGCCGCAGCCCGGCGAGCACCTGCCGCGGCCGCGCGAGGTCCACGACGAGCTCGTCCTCGAGTGGGCCGGCGACGACGACCGCAACCCGGCGCTGTCGCTGCGTCAGGGCCCGGACGACGAGGCCGCGCGGGCGATCGTCATCGTCGGCGAGACCGTCTACTCGCGCCTCCCCCACCGCGGGTGGTTCCACCGCGACCTCGACTCGGAGCTCCACTGGCGCTGGCTCGACGACGCCGAGCGCTGCGTCCACGATCTCGTCGAATTCGCCGCCCCAGAGCTGGCGGTCACGCGGGCAGACGCAGACGCGGACGGCGAGCGCGTGACCCTCAAGCTCAGCCGCGGCGAGGGCCGCGACGCGGCGTACGTCGCCGCGGGCGAGGCCCAGAGCTGGCGCTCCAGCGCGACGATCACCGCGATCGACGGCAGCGTCGACTTCGATCGCGCCAGCGGCCTGTGGCTCCGCGCCGCGCTGGAGGTCACGTTCCAGCTCACCGACGGCGAGGGGAGAACCCTCACGGGCTCGGCGACGCTCGCGGCGGATCGCGAGCCCGCCGCCGACCTGACGGTGACGCCGCCCGCCGAGAGCGCCCCGTTGCCCGAAAGGATCCGCTACGACGCCGAGCGCCGCCGCCTCCTCGACGGCCTCGATCGCTGACGGATCGCGCCGCGAGGGCCGCCGTCGACCCCTGCGCGCGACCCCGTAGGTGGGCTTGCTCGGCCGCGGAGCCCGCGCTACAAGCGACCCGTGAACAAACCCGCCCCCACGCGCGAGGCGCTCCCTGACGCCCTCAAGGCGGCCCTCGACGCCGCCCTCGACCTCAAGGCGCTGGCGCCGAAGATCCTCCACGTCACGGAGGTCGCCGGCTACACCGACTACGTCCTGCTCCTCTCGGGCCGCTCCGATCGCCACGTCCGCGGGATCACCGAGGCGATCGTCGACGCGCTGCGCAAGGTCGGCCGCCGTCCGCTCGGCACGGACGGCCTCGATCAGCACCTCTGGGATCTGCTCGACTACGACGACTTCATCATCCACATCTTCTATCACCCGGTCCGCGAGTACTACGACCTCGAGAGCATGTGGAGCGACGCGCCGCGGGTCGAGCTCGACCTCCCGGCGGAGGTCATGGACGTCTCCGGCCTCGGCCACCTCCCGCCGCCGGACGTCATGCCGGGCCAGCGCGGGGTCGAGTTCGCCGCCTTTGAGGGGGAGCTCGACGCCGCCGACGAGGACCTCGAGGGCTACGACGACTTCGACGACTCTGACCTCGACGACGCCGAGTTTGACGACGACGACGACGACTTCGACGAGGCCGACTTCGACGAGGCCGACTTCGACGACGACGACGACTTCGCCGACGACGACGAGGCGGACGACGCGGCCGAGGACGCCGCGACGGACGATCCCGGGCGCCGGCGCAAGGTCCCGTAGCGACGCGGGGCGCCAGCCGAACCATGCGCCTGCGAGTGGTCGCCGTCGGCAAGCTCAAGGACGCCGCCCTCGAGGGGCTCTGCGACCGCTACATCCGTCGCCTCCGCCCCTTCCACCGCACCGAGGTCATCGAGGCCCGCAGCCACGCCGCTCTCCGCGAGGCGTGGTCGCGCGCGCCGGGGCCCCACGTCCTCCTCGATGAGCGCGGCGAGCAGCTCAGCAGCCGCGACTTCGCGGCCGTGCTCGGCGACGCGCAGGGCCGCGGCCACGCGCAGGTGAGCCTCTACATCGGCGCCGCCGAGGGCTTCTCGGACGCCGATCGCCAGGCCGCCGACCGCCTCCTCGCCCTCTCGCGCCTCACCCTCCCCCACCGCCTCGCCCGCCTCATGCTCCTCGAGCAGCTCTACCGCGCGGCGACGATCCTCGCCGGCCACCCCTACCACAACGACTGAGGACGCCGATGTCCGACAAGAGCGATCGAACCTACGCCACCGGGCAGCTCCGCGACCGCCTCGCCAACGAGCGCACCCTCCTCGCCTGGGTCCGGACGGCGATCGCCCTGATGGGCTTCGGCCTCGTCGTCGCCAAGTTCAGCGTCTTCCTCGACATGGTCGGCGCGCAGGCGGGGCTCGAGGCGACCCACCACCCCACCGCGCGGATCACCGGCGTCGCCCTCGTCCTCGTCGGCGTTCTCGTCGCCGTCGCCGGCAGCCAACGGACGGTCGCCTACGCGCGGATCCTCGACCCCGACGGGCGACCGCCGGGGAACGGCGTCCTCATCGGCACGTCGGTTCTCGTGATCCTCTTCGGCGTCGCCCTGGCGATCTACCTCGCCCTCGCCTGAGCGCGGCCGCGCTCGCGGCCGACCCCACATGTTCGAATGAACATGCGCGTGTAGACGCGGGCGCGGCCGCGGCCCCGCGCGCCCGGCCGCGGCGGCGAGTGCTACCCTTGTCCCCGGGTGACGCGCGTGGGGGTGGACGGATGGCCGGCGAGGCGAGCGGCGCGGGGATGAGCGCGGGCGACGTGACCCGCGTCCTCAGCGACGACGGGTCCACCGATCTCTACGGGTCGGCCGGCGCTCGCACCGACGGTCCGCCCGCCGGCGACGACGCCACGCGGATCCTCAGCGCCGACGAGGCCGCCGAGAACACGGGTGTCGGCTCGCGTAGCGCCAACGCTGGCCCTTCGAGCAGCTCGTTCGCGACGACCACGGGGCCGCTCAGCGCCCCGCTCGCCGACCTCCTCAAGGCCCGCCTCGGCCACGGCGAGGGCGCCCGCCTCGCCCGCTACGCCCTCCTGCGGATCCTCGGCGAGGGCGGCATGGGGGTGGTCTTCGCCGCCTACGACGAGGAGCTCGATCGCCGCGTCGCGATCAAACTCCTGCGGACCCCGAGCCATGGCAGCGCGATCGACCGCGCCTGGATCCTCGACGAGGCCAAGGCGATGGCCAAGCTCTCGCACCCGAACGTCGTCCAGATCTATGACCTCGGCGAGGTCG
>JAGQIT010000877.1 GCA_020431135.1 Myxococcales bacterium
ATCGGCGGGATCGGCATGAGCGGGATCGCCGAGGTCCTGATCAACCTCGGCTACGAGGTCACCGGCACCGACCTCGCCGACTCCGAGACCACCCGCCGCCTGGCGGAGATGGGCGCGACGATCCACCGGGGCCACGGCGCCCAGTTCCTCGGCGACGCCGACGTGGTCGTCATCTCGTCGGCGATCCCCGCCCACAACCCTGAGGTCAAGGCGGCGCGCGAGCGCCTCATCCCGGTGATCCCGCGCGCCGAGATGCTCGCCGAGCTGATGCGCCTCAAGCAGGGGATCGCGATCGGCGGCTCGCACGGCAAGACGACCACCACGAGCCTCATCGCCACGGTCCTCCACGCCGGCGGCGTCGACCCGACGGTGGTCATCGGCGGCAAGCTCAACGCCCTCGGGACCAACGCCAAGCTCGGCAAGAGCGACATCATGGTCGTCGAGGCCGACGAGAGCGACGGCAGCTTCCTCCTCCTGTCGCCGATGGTCGCGGTGATCACCAACATCGACGACGAGCACCTCGAGCACTACGGCGACGGCCGGGCGCTCGACGACGCCTTCGTCGGCTTCGCCAACCGGATCCCCTTCTACGGCCTCGCGGTGCTCTGCGCCGACGACCCGCGGATCGCCGCCCTCCTCCCGCGCCTGCACAAGCGCTTCGTCACCTACGGGTTCTCGCGCGACGCCGACTACGTCGCCTACGACCTGCGCCACGACGGGCCGAACACCCACTTCAAGGTCCGCGTCCGCGGCGACGAGCGCGGCGACTTCGTCGTCCACATGCCGGGCGACCACAACGTCCTCAACGCCCTGGCGACGATCGCCGTCGCCGACTTCCTCGAGGTCGACGCCGACGTCTGCAGGGCCGCGCTCGCCGAGTTCAACGGGGTCCAGCGCCGCTTCACGATCCGCGGCGAGGGCCAAGGCGCGCTCGTCGTCGACGACTACGGCCACCACCCGACCGAGATCGCCGCGACCCTCCGCGGCGCCCGCAGGTCGTACGAGGAGCGCCGCCTCGTCGCCGTCTTCCAGCCGCACCGCTACACGCGGACCCGCGATCACCTCGAGGGCTTCGCCGCCTGCCTCGACCCCGCCGACGTCGTCGTCCTCACCGAGATCTACGCCGCCGGCGAGAAGCCGATCGACGGGATCACCATCGAGCGCCTCGTCGAGCTCACGCGGGCGCGGCGGCCCGATCGCCCGGTCCACCTCGCGCGCGAGCTGCCCGCGGTCGGCGACCTCCTCGGCGAGCTCGTCGCCCCCGGCGACCTCGTCATCACCCTCGGCGCGGGCTCGATCACCAAGGTCTCCTTCGAGCTCGCCCGCCGCCTCGCGGACATGAGCGCGGCGGAGTAGCCGAGCCGAGCACGGAGAGGAGCGGCGGGCGTGGAGCGCAGCGCAGAGCAGACTCCCGAGGCCGAGGTCGGCGGCGGCCTCAGCCGCGGTCAGATCGTCCGCGAGCGCCTCGGCGATCTCAGCGACGTCGCGGCCGACCTCGAGCTCGCCGTCGACGAGCCGATGGCGCGGCACACGACGCTGCGCCTCGGCGGGCCCGCCGATCTCTGGGCGCGGCCGCGCTCCCTCGGCGCCCTCCAGGCGCTCCTCGCCCGCGCCCACGCGGCGGCGCTCCCCGTGACCTTCGTCGGCTCCGGCACCAACCTCCTCGTCCGCGACGGCGGCCTGCGGGGGATCGTCATCAACCTCGGCCACCTCAGCGACGTCGCCCGCCCCGACCCAGAGGGCGCCCCCGGGCGCGTCGAGGTCGAGGCCGGGGCGAGCACCGGCAAGCTCCTCAAGGCGGCGATCGCCTGGGAGCTCGGCGGCCTCGAATTCCTCGGCGGCGTCCCCGGGAGCGTCGGCGGCGGCCTCGTGATGAACGCCGGCACCTACCTCGGCGAGTTCACGGACGTGGTGACGGAGGTCCGCTCGCTGCGCCGCGACGGGACCCTCGTCCGCCGCGACCACGACGGCTGCGGCTTCCGCTACCGCGCCTCCGATCTGCCGCCGAGCGAGATCGTCATCGGCGCGACCCTCGAGCTGACGCCGCGCCCGCGCGCCGACGTCGAGGCCGACGTCGCCGGCCTGCGCGCGCGCCGACGCGAGCGCGAGCCGACCGGCGTCGCCAACTCGGGCTCGACCTTTAAAAATCCGCCGGGCGACTACGCGGGCCGCCTGATCGAGGCGGCTGGCCTCAAGGGCACGCGGATCGCCGGCGCGTTCGTCAGCCCCAAGCACGCCAATTGGCTGGTCGTCGAGCGCAGGTCGACGACCGCCGCGACCGACCTCCTCGCCCTCGTCGACCTCGTCCGCGCCAAGGTCGAGGAGGTCCACGGCGTCCGCCTCGAGCTCGAGCTCAAGGTGATCGGCGACTAGCGGATTGCCCCGCTGATGGCGGAGTTTTGTCGACGCCGCCGCGGGTCGTGAGCGCGGCGCGGGGCCCCCGTAGCATCGCTGCTCTCGCCGCCAACGTGGCGCTGCGCGCCGCTGCGGATCCGCTGGCGATGACGTGCGCCGGGCGAGACCACCCGCTTGGATCGCGAGCTCGATCCCCCTCGCCGGGACGTCCCAGCGGGTGTAGGTCGATGAGGACGAGCGCCTCGTCGCGCAGGCGGAGGTCTCCACGCCGCCGTGCGCCGCCGCGCCCGCGCTCGTCGTGCGCCCTGCGGACGGCCGTCCGCTACCATCGACGGGGGTGGGTGACGCGGAGCTGAGCGAGCGGACGGTGGTCACGGGCGCGGACGAGGCCCGCGAGGTCGAGCGCACGGCGATCGCCCGCGGCGTCGGCCCAGCCGACGACACCGGCCGCGACGGCCCCCTCCTCGACAAGCTCGCGGTCCCCCTCGGCGAGCTGATCAAGATCCGCCTGCGCAAGACCGGCGAGGGCGGGCGGATCGGCCGCTACGTGATCCTCCGCCTCCTCGGCGAGGGCGGCATGGGCACGGTCTTCTCGGCCTACGACGAGGAGCTCGACCGCAAGGTGGCGATCAAGCTCCTCCGCGCCGACGGCCCCTCCGGCAAGCTCGACCGCGCCTGGCTCCTCAGCGAGGCCAAGGCGATGGCCAAGCTCTCGCACCCGAACGTCGTCCAGATCTATGA
>JAGQIT010000878.1 GCA_020431135.1 Myxococcales bacterium
GTCGGCGTCGTCGTCGGCGTCGTCGGTGAAGCTCGGGAGAGCGAGGCCCTCGGCGGCGATCCGCTCGCGGGTGAGGGCGAGGCTCTGCGGGCTGAGGTCGACGCCCCACGCGTCGGCCCCGGCGCGCAGCCACTGGATGAAGTCCGTCCCCGCGCCGACGCCGATCTCGAGGACCCGCTTGCCGCGGGCCGCCGGGAAGTCGGCGAAGGCCGGGATGTGGGCGTCGACCGCGTAGCGCTCGCGCTCCTGCTGATGGAAGGCCGCGCGGAGGTCGTCGCCCTCGAGCCCGCGCGTGCCGCAGGGCTCGGCGTCCCAGTGCGCGCGGACGCGGCGCTTGAGCTCCTCGGGGTCGCCGCTGTTCGCGTCGGAGCCGGACGAGGGCGGGGGAGCGGAGGTGGTCACCGGGCGCCATCGTAGCAGGCCGGTCGAGAAAGTCTGAGGATCCGGAGGCTAGCCGTCCATGGCACGGGTCCGGCGCCCTCTCGCGTGCCCTCGTTCATCCCGATCGCCCCGCCGAAACCTGCGGTACAGCGGCGTTTCGACGGGAACGTCGGGGCTGGCGACAGACCGCGAGGTCACACGGGATCTCTGCTCGGGCTGCGGCTCGCGTGCTGGCGCGGCGGCGCGCCAGGCCGACTCGTCGTCGTCGTCGCTCAGCGCGTTGCGTCGTCCGGCTCTGGCTTGCGAGCTGCGGCGCGAGGGTCGAGCCGAGCGCCGGAGCGCGCGACCGAGGACGTCGCCGAGACCTGGGCGATCTGCGAGGAGGCGGCGCGCCGCGAGCTCGCCGGCGTGCCGTCGATCGTCCGCCGGATCGTCACCGCGGTCTACTTCTCCGGGTGGCTCCGCAAGCGCCTGCACAGGGCCGGCGAGGCCTCGCTACGACGCGTAGATCCGCAGCCACGCCTCGAGAACGATCAGCGCCCACAGCTTCGGCCCGTGGTCGCGGGTCCCGGCCTGGTGCTCTGACCACAGGCGCTCGACCGCCGCCGGCTCGAGGATCCCGCGCGCGCCGAGGGCCCGCGGGTCGAGCCAGCGCTCGCGGATCTCGCGGGCGTTGGCCGGGCGCTTCATCCACGCGCCGAAGGGGGCGTTGAAGCCGAGCTTGCGCCGCTGCGTGACCTCAGCCGGGAGGCGGCCGCCGACGATCGTCTTCAGCAGGCGTTTGCTCGCCAGCGGCCCGACCTTGTGCCGCGACGGCACCCGGCGCATGACCTCGACGAGGCGGTGGTCGCACAGCGGCACCCGGACCTCGAGGCCGTGGGCCATGCTCATGCGATCGGAGCCGCGGAGGACGTTCTCGGGGAGGAACCCGTGGAGGTCGGCGTACATCGACCGGGCGACGAGGTCGCCCTGCGCCGGGCGGGCGAAGGCGTCGGCGACCGCGGCGACCCGGCCCTCGGCGGCGACGCGCTCGCGAAAGCCCGCGGTCAGCAGCTCGTCGCGCTCCTCCGGGCTGAAGTAGCCGACGTAGCCCGCGTAGCGCTGGGCGGCCGGCCGTCGGCAGCCGTCGACGAAGGTCCGGGCCCAGCGGCGGTAGGAGCGGGCGACCGCCGGCTCGCCGGCGGCGGCGAGGGCCCTGCCGGCGAGCCCGAGGCTCCACCTCGGCGCCCTCGCGGCGACCCCAGAAAGGAGCATCCCGCGGTAGCGCGGGTAGCCGCCGAAGACCTCGTCGCCGCCGTCGCCGGCGACCGCGACCTTGACCTGGCCGCGGGTGAACCTGCACAGGTGCCAGCTCAGGAGCGCGGTCCACGAGCCGAAGGGCTCGTCGAAGCCGCGGACGACCGCCTCGAGGTCGTCGAGAACGCGGACGTCGAGCTCGAGTTCATGGTGATCGGTGGCGAAGAACTCGGCGACGCGCCGGGCGTAGGCGCGCTCGTCGAAGGTCGCGCCGTCGACGTCGTAGCCGACGCAGATCGTGGTCAGCGGCCGGCTCGAGCGCGCCGCCATCACGCCGACGATCGTCGACGAGTCGACCCCGCCCGAGAGGAACGCGCCGACGCCGACGTCGGCGACCATGTTCGAGGTGATCGCCGCGTCGAGGATCGGCGCGACGACCTCGGCCCAGGCCTCGTGCGAGAGGCCCTCGTCGGGCTCCGGCGGCGCGTCCCAGTACGCCTCCATCTCCACCTGTCCTCCTCGCCAGGTCAGGCGGTGGCCCGGCGGGAGCTGGCGGATCCCGCGGAAGATCGACAGCGGCGGCGGCACGTAGAAGAGCTCGAGGTAGGCGTCGAGGGCCGCGGCCGAGGGCGCGCGATCGACCGCCGGGAGCTTGAGGAGCGCCTTCGGCTCGGACGCGAAGGCGAGGCTCGGGCCGCCGTCGCCGCGCGGCCCGCGGGGGAGGATCGCGTAGTAGAGCGGCTTGACGCCGACGTGGTCGCGCAGCAGCGTCAGCCGGCGATCGCGGCGGTCCCAGATCGCCGCCGCGAAGATCCCGACGAAGCGCAGCGCCGCGTCGGCCCCCCAGGCGGCGAAGGCGGCGAGGATCACCTCGGTGTCGCTCGCGGTGGAGAAGCGGGCGCCGGCGGCGACGAGCTCGTCCCGGAGCTCGCGGTAGTTGTAGAGCTCGCCGTTGTAGGTGATGACGAAGCGCCCGCAGCTCGAGGTCATCGGCTGGGCGCCGCCGTCGAGGTCGATGATCGCCAGGCGCCGGTGGCCGAGCGCGGCCTCACCGCGTTCGGCGTCGGCGCGCGGATCGACGAGGAGGCCGTCGCCGTCGGGCCCGCGGTGGGCGAGGGCGCCGGTCATCGCCGCGACCAGGTCGCGGTCGGCGTCACCGACGATCCCGGCGATCCCGCACATCGCCGCGCAGTCTAGCAGCGGAGCGGAGCGCAGGGGCGCTCGCCGAGCTGGGCGTGAGAACGCGGCGAGGGCGGCCCATCCCTGCGATGAGCCGCCCCCGCCGCGCCCCCGCCGTCGGGGGCGCTACTTGAGGTTCGGGCAGTAGGACTCGACGTCGGCCTCGAGCTCGCAGGTCGCCTTGACCCGCCAGCCGTCGCGCGGCGCCTTGGTCCGCAGGATCATCACCTCGACGTTGCCGTGGGCCGCGCAGAGCGCCTCGCCGGTCCCCGCGTCGACGCTCATGTCGTCGTCGGCGTCGGTCGTCACGCCGCTCGCGTCGGTGAGGAGCGCGTAGCACAGGCCCGTGCCGCTCGGGTCCTCCCAGGCGCCGCCCTTGAACTCGCACTCGGCGATGTCGTTGCGCTCCGTGCCGTCGTCGTTCGACTCCCAGACCTGGCAGTTGGGGTCGAGGACGTCGGTCTCGCGGTTCGTGTCCTTGACGCAGGCGGCGATGCAGCCGGGGGTGAACTGCGCCTTGACCTGCTCGGCGATGTCGCGCAGCGCCGGCGTGTAGTCGTCCTGGCAGATCGAGTAGAGGCCGGGGTAGTCGCTCTGCTCGTCGATCGGGAAGGCCTCGGCGAGCTCGCGCAGGCGCACCGGCGGGCGCGCGAGGCTGTCGTTGGTCGGGTCGGCGTCGTCGAGGTTGAAGGTGCAGCCCGCGCCGATGCCGTACTCCTTCTGGTCCTCGCTGTCCGCGGAGTCGGCGTAGGGGATCGGCGCCGCGCCGTCGGCGAAGCCCTGGGGCACGCCGGCGAGGGCGGCGACCATCACCTTGGTCCCCTCGTTCGCCTTCTTCGCGCGGATCTCCTCGAGGAGGTCGACGTAGCGGTCGATCGGGAAGAGCACCGCGTCGTCGGCCGAGGCCGCGGCCGCGCCCGAGACGTCGTAGTCGGCGGGCTCGCAGCCGGCGTAGACCGGGCCCGGGCCCTCGCACTTGGTGCCGGCGTTCCAGCAGACCGCGCTCGTCGGGATCGGCGCGTCGGGGTCGCTCCAGAAGGTCGTGTTGTCGCGGAAGATCTCGACGAAGTCGGGGTTGAAGGAGCAGTCGACCTCGTCGGTGATGAAGACGACGGCGAGGTGGGCGTTGTCGCGGAGGAAGCCGAAGTTGTCGGAGCCGGGCTCCGAGGCCTTGGCGAGGCCGCGGTACATCGCCTCGAGCGGCGACTCGAAGCCG
>JAGQIT010000879.1 GCA_020431135.1 Myxococcales bacterium
CGAGCGACGCGGCGACGCCGTAGACCAGGCCGTCCATCGGCTCGTCGAAGGCCGAGTGGCGGCGGGCGTACCAGAGCAGCACCGCGAGCTTGAGCGTCTCCTCGGGGATCGCCGCGAGGACGAAGGCCTCGTAGACGCCGGCGGCGAAGGGGTCGCGGAGGAGCTCGAGGAAGGCGCCCATCGGCAGGGCGAAGAGGAGCACCGGCCCGGCGGTCAGGACCCCGAGGGTGAAGGTCGTCCAGACCACGCGTCCGGGCTCGGGGTAGACGTCGCGCGAGTGGAAGTACCAGAGGAGCAGGAGCGACGGCGTCACCATCGACAGGGCCAGGACCGAGTACTCCACGTCCGAGATTGTATCCAACAACACAGCCGCAGCAGGACGTTGCGAGGCCAACCCTCGCGGCGGCGACAAACAGGCGGCGCAGCGGCGCTCCGCGGCGTTCTCCGCCCCCAGGGCGCGCCCCCGCGCCGCGCCCCCGCGCCGGCCGTCACGACGATCCCGTGCGCGGACCCGCCGAGCCGTCAAGCCGCCGCTTCTCGCTTGCGCTCGGCCGCCGCTTGCGGATAGTGGATGGCAGACGATAGGAGCAGCGATGAGCGGTACACAACTTCGCCTGCTCGCCGCGGGAGCCCTCGTATTGGGCGCCTGCAGCGGGGATGACACAAGCACTAGCGAGAGCGACTCGGCGACGAGCACGGCCTCGACCACCCAGGGCAGCGCCAGCAGCTCGACGACGCAGGGGAGCGCGAGCGACTCGAACGGCACGACCGAGACCGGCGGCGGATCGATGTCGGCCTCGGCCAGCGGCTCGTCGACGACCGACTCGACGACGGCGAGCAGCGAGAGCGACAGCTCGGCGTCGGCCTCGGCCTCGGCGACCGACACCTCGTCGACGACCGACTCGACGACGACCATGGGCGTCACCGACGGCTCGACGACGGCGACCACCGGCGACGCGGTCTGCGGCGACGGCGTCCAGGAGGGCGGCGAGGAGTGCGACGACGGCAACCAGGACAACACCGACGGCTGCCTGAACACCTGCGTCGCGGCGTCGTGCGGCGACGGCTTCGTCCAGGCCGGCGTCGAGGAGTGCGACGACGGCAACGACTTCGACAAGGACTTCTGCTCGAACGCCTGCGCCAAGGTCCCCTGCGAGGAGCAGGAGGGCATGGGCGGCAACGAGGTCCTCTCCTACATCTGGATCGCCAACTCGTCGCAGGGCACGGTCTCGAAGATCAACACCCAGACGGCGGTCGAGGAGGGGCGCTACCGCGTCGCCGGCGGCTCGCCGTCGCGGACCTCCGTCAACCTCGAGGGCGACGTCGCCGTGTCGAGCCGTGACCCCGGGGCGGTGACCAAGATCATCGGCAACCCGGACAACTGCACCGACAAGGACAACGACGGGATGATCAAGACCTCGACCGGGCCGAACGACATCCTCGCGCTCGGCGAGGACGAGTGCGTCGAGTGGTCGATCACGATCGGCTCGCCGGGCTACACCGCCGGGCCGCGGGCGACCGCCTGGCAGGGCTCGAAGCCCGACCCCGACACCTGCGAGTACCCGACGCCCAACCTGTGGTTCGGCTGGCGCGACGGCGGCGGCACGGCCCACATCGAGCTCCGCGACGGTGTCGACGGCGCGCTGATCAAGGAGGTCACCTACCCGGGTTGGGGCACCGGCTACGCGCCCTACGGCGGGGCGGTCAACGCCGCCGGCGACTTCTTCTTCGTCGGCCTCGGCTCGCTGCCGTCGCTGAAGATCGACGCCCAGACCTTCGAGGTCACGAACCTCGGCAACCCGCAGGGCGGCTGCAAGTACGGCATGACCCTCGACTACAACGGCGACGTCTGGGCTGGCGGCTCGTGCAACCAGTCGGTCCACCACTGGGACCACGAGACCAACACCTGGACGAACATCCCGGGCTCAGGCGGCAGCTGGGTGCTCGGCGTCATGGCCGACGCCGCCGGCAACGTCTGGGGCGCCGGCTCGCAGCCCTGCCGCCTCGTCCAGCTCGACATCGAGACCAAGACCTACGTCAACAACAACATCCCGCTCCCCGGCTGCTCGCAGCCCTGGGGCGTGAGCATCGACTACGAGGGCAACGTCTGGGTCGTCGACAAGGCGAACAAGGCCTTCAAGGTCCACCCGGAGACCTACGAGATCCTCGCGGTCGTCGAGGGCCTCGTCGGGCCCTACACCTACTCCGACATGACCGGGGTCGCGCTGGCCCAGCAGATCAACCCGCAGTAGCGCGCGCCGGAGCCCCTTCACGAGGCGCCGCGGTCGGCGACGGGCGAGCGCTCGTCGGGCCGCGGCGTCCTCGCGACGTGGCGCGGACGCGCGCTACCACGCGCACACTCGGCCAATAGACGGCCCTGGCGCCATTTTTTAGATGTTGCACAACTAAATGTTGGACAATATATTCTCGCCGCCGCGCCGCGAGGAGCGACCGGCAGGAGACGAGCATGGCCAGCGAGAAGATGATCAAAATCGCCGACGGCTTCTGGAACATCCGCGGGGTCTTCCGCCTCTTCGGGCTCATCAACGTCGGCACCCAGGCGTCGCTCGTCCGCCTGGCCTCGGGGCGCTTCGTCCTCCTCGACAGCTACACCCTCCCGGAGCCGATCGCCGAGGAGGTGCTCGCGCTCACCGACGGCGGCGCGGCGATCGACGCGGTCATCAACCTCCACCCCTTCCACACCGTCCACGTCGAGGCGATCGCCGCCCGCTTCCCGAGCGCCAAGCTCTACGGCACCGAGCGCCACCACGCGCGCTTCCCCGGCCTGCGCTGGGAGCCCGAGCGCACCGAGTCCGAGGCCTTCGCCGCGCTCTTCGCCGACGACCTCGACTTCATGGTCCCGCGCGGCGTCCACTTCATCCCGAGCGACGAGCGCCTCCACTTCGCCTCGGTCCTCGCCTTCCACCGCGCGAGCCAGACCCTCCACGTCGACGACACCCTCAATTGGATGCCGCTGCCGTGGGGCGGCCGCCTCGCCTTCCACATGACGCTGAAGTCTGTTCTCGAGGACAGGCCGGAGGCGGCGGCCGAGTTCCGCGCGTGGGCCGAGGCGCTGATCGCCCGCTGCGAGGACGTGCGCCACATCTGCACGGCCCACGCCGGCCTCGCGCCGCTCTCCGCGGCGCCGCCGGGGGCGATCGCCGCGCGCGTCCGCGAGGCCCTCGCCCGCGAGGAGAAGATGCTGCGGGCGCACGAGGGGCGCGCGTGAGCGTCGGCGACGAGCCCTCGCCGCCGCGCCTCGACGATCAGCTCTGCTTCGCGC
>JAGQIT010000880.1 GCA_020431135.1 Myxococcales bacterium
GCTTGCCGAGGTAGTCGTCGGCGCCGCTGCGCAGGCCGTCGACGCGGGCGGCGACCGACGAGCGCGTGCTCACCATTAGCACCGGCAGGTACTCGCCCTGGCTCTGGGCCTTGAGGATCCGGCAGGTCTCGAGGCCGCCGATCTTCGGCATCACGACGTCGAGGAGGACGAGATCCGGCGCCCCGTCGCGGACGACCTCGAGGGCCTCGTTGCCGTCACGGGCCTCGAGAACGCGGTATCCAGCGCCCTCGAGGATCGCGCGCGCCGCCGAGCGATCTCCGGCGGAGTCGTCCGCGACCAAGACGGTCCCAGTGATCGGCGGCGCCGGCACGCGGCCCAAAGTATGGCGGTTTCCGGCGGCGACGCCCAGCCGCCGCGGAGCCCTCGCCGAGCCCCGCCGGAGATCGGCCAAGCCCCGCCGAGACCCCCCGCAGCCGCGATCTGCAGACCCTCGCGTCGGCTTCTCCGAGGAGGCGATCCCTAGTAGAATCCTCACCTTCGCGGCTCGCGCGGCTCACGCCATCGGCGGATCTCCGAATTTTCGCGCCCCAAAGGGCGCCCGCCTGCGCGATTCGTCGCTGAGAGGTGCTTGACAGGGTGAAAAGGCTCGCGTATCCCTCCGCTTCCCATGGGTACGCACTACCCCACCGCCGAGATCCCACGCGACTGGCTTGTCATCGACCTCGAGGGCCAGACCCTCGGTCGCGCAGCCTCGCAGATTGCCAGCCTCCTTCGCGGCAAGCACAAGCCGACCTTCACTCCGCACGCGGATTGCGGTGACTTCGTCATCGTCATCAACGCGGACAAGGTGAAGCTCACCGGCCGCAAGCTCGACAACAAGCTGTACCGCCGTCACTCGGGGTACATCGGCAGCACCAAGACGCGGACCGCGCGGCAGATGCTGGCGGCCAAGCCCGAGCAGCTGATCAAGATCGCCGTCCGGCGCATGCTCCCCCGCGGTCCCCTCGGGCGCGCCACCTACGGCAAGCTCAAGGTCTACGCCGGCGGCGACCACCCGCACACGGCCCAGCAGCCCAAGCCCTACACCCTCAGCTACACGTGAGTCCTATGGCCCAGAATACGATGAAGTTCTACGCCACCGGTCGCCGCAAGACCGCGGTCGCCCGCGTCTGGCTCTTCCCCGGCGAGGGCAAGATCTTGATCAACCGCCGCGAGGCCGAGGGCTACCTCAACCGCGCGACCAACATGAAGCTGATCGAGCAGCCCCTCAACGCCACCGGCACCCGCGAGAAGTACGACGTGTGGTGCACGGCCAAGGGCGGCGGCCTCTCGGGCCAGGCTGGCGCGATTCGCCTCGGGATCGCCCGCGCCCTCCTCCGCGTCGCCGCGGAGCACCGCGAGCCGCTCAAGGCCGCCGGCTACCTCACCCGCGACCCCCGCAAGGTCGAGCGTAAGAAGTACGGCCGCAAGGGCGCCCGCGCTCGCTTCCAGTTCTCCAAGCGCTAGCCGACCGCCGCTCGGCGGGTCGAGACGCCCAGGATGGGGCCAGATTGGCCAACATCTTGGGCGTTTTCGTATGCTCGGCCCCGCGCCTCCCGGGACGGCGCCCGCGGACGGCGGGCGCCCGGCCCGGCCGCACCCTCTCTCCATGAATCGACCGAGTATTCGCGCGATCCTCGAGGCCCTCCGCCCGCCGCGGCTCGAGGAGATCGCCCGCCGCCGCCGCCTGCCGATCGCCGACGGCGCCCCTCCCGAGCAGATCGTCGGCCTGTGCGCCCGCCTCTCCCGGCAGGAGGTCCGCGCGCTCCTCAAGGAGCTCCGCCTCGACGAGCTCCGCGGGCTGTGCAAGATCCTCGGCCTCCCGGTCAAGGCGCGGAGCAAGGACGAGCACCTCGATCGCCTCCTCGGGCCGCCGCGCTCGTACCTGACCGTCGTCCCGGACGACATCGTCACCTCGCCGGCGGAGGAGACCCTCGGCCTCCAGCGCCTCGACGACGAGCCCGCCGCCAACCAGCCGATCGAGCCCAAGGGCAAGCGGCGGGCGAAGCAGGCCGCCGCCGCCAGGCCGAGCGCGGAGCCGGCGAAGGCGAAGAAGCGGCGCCCCGCCGATCCGCGGCGCGGCCTCGGCTTCGAGGCCAAGCTCTGGCAGGCCGCCGACAAGCTGCGCAACAACATGGACGCGGCCGAGT
>JAGQIT010000881.1:0-3399 GCA_020431135.1 Myxococcales bacterium
GCCCTCCAGCACAACCTCGGCCTCGGCGGCGCGTGCGTGGTCACGATGTACCGCCGCGACTGAAGTCCGCCCCACGCGAGTTGCAGCGCCCGCGCCTCCCTTCGAGGTGCGGGCGCTCTTCTTCGTCTAGACGCGGGCGAAAATGCGCTAACCTCCTCGCGTGAGCCCGCGTATCTCGATCGCCACGCTCCTCGTCTGCGCCACGTCCCTCGCCTGCGCCGCTGGCGAGCGCTACGACAGCGCGACCAAGGGCAGCGGTCCGCTGACCGTCGGCATCACCCAGGCCAGCGGCGTCGACGACTCCGACACCGACTGGGACTCGGACACCGCCGACACCGACGTCGATAGCGACACCGGCCCCGGCGAGACCTCCGAGAGCAACGGCTCCGACGCCACCGGCGAGTCGAGCGACTCGGGCGACCCGACGACCACCGGGCCGACGAGCGGCGGCAACATGACCTGGACGACCAGCAGCGGCAGCGGAGGCACGACCGACGACGGCTGCGGCGGCCCCTGCGACAGCCCACCGAACCCCTGCTACGACATGGTCGGCGAGTGCAACGGCGTCGAGTGCCTCTACTACCCGCTCGACGCCGGCGCCCCCTGTGACGACGGCGACCCGTGCACCGCCAACGACGTCTGCGACGGCGACGGCGGCTGCAGCGGCGGCGAGGCGATCACCTGCGACGCCCCGCCCCACGCCAGCGGCGGCACCTGCGTCAACGGCGAGTGCCAGGGCTTCACGTGCGAGGATCCCTGGGAGAACTGCGACGACGACTGGGACAACGGCTGCGAGGTCCCGACCGGGATCGCCAACCAATGTGACAGCGACGGCCTCAACCCCGGCGGCGGCTGCTGGACGGCCTACTGCGGGAGCTCAGGCAACGCCAAGGCGACCAACTTCGGCACCTACTACTGCGTCGACTGCTCGACCTGCCACGTCCCCGCCGAGGGCATGGCCCAGTGGTGCAACCACGACACCGGCAACTGGTACGATCCCGAGGTCAACTCCTGCGGCATGTGGGAAGACCTCGTCTGCACCCTCGGCTAGGAGGCGTCGTCGCTACGACGACGCCGACGTGTAGGAGCGCAGCGCCCGGACCCAGGCGACACGCGCGACGATCAGGAGCACCAAGCTCGTCGCGACCGCCGTAGCGATGCCGCCGGCGTCCAGGCGCCCGAGGAGCCCCTGCGCCGGCTGCGTGGTCATCACCGCGAAGGGGATGAGGAAGGTGAAGATCGCCTTCAGCGGCCCGGTGAAGACCCCCGCCGGCCAGCGCGCGAAGTCGAGGAGGGTCTCGAAGAGCGTCGTGATGTTGTGCAGGCGCAGGGCCCTGAAGGAGACCGCGAGCGCGAGGATCCCGAGCGCGTAGAGGGCGACGATCCCGGCGACGAAGACGACGAGCGCCCCGCCGAGATCGCCGACGCTCGGGGCGACGCCGAGGACGACGAGGCTGACGACGACGAGCGCCCCGCCGACGAAGGACTCGAGGAGACCCCAGGGCATGAACTCCGCGGTCAGGCAGAGCACCAGCGGATCGGCGGGGCGCAGGAGGAGGAAGTCGAGGGTGCCGCGGCGGATGTGCTCCATCGACTTGACGAGCGCCGGCTGGACGAGCGCCGAGTAGATCCCCGAGACGACCATGAAGCAGCCGGTGAGGACCATCAGCTCCCAGGCGCTCCAGCCGGCGACGTCGGGGCGGTGGTCGAGGGCGACGAGGAGCGGCGCGACGCCGATCAGCCCCCAGAGCACGCTGACGACGCCGTCCGACCAGAAGCCGACGCGGTACTCGAGCGCCGCGAGGGCGCTGAGGCGGAGCTGAGCCCCGGCGATCCCCAGCGAGCTCGATGTTCCAGCGGACAGCATGGCGTAAGGGTCAGGCTCCGTAGGCGCCGTAGGCCCGCAGCCCGCGGCCCCAGGCGAAGCGCGCGAGGGCGACGCTGACGATCACCCAGCCCCACTGGAGGGCGAGGAAGTCGAGCGCCTCGGCCGGGCTGAGGTGGCCGAGGAGGAGCTCGACGGGGAAGCCGAGGAGCGCGTGGAAGGGCGAGAGGCGGGCGACCTCGTCGAGGCCGAGCGGCAGGAGGCTGGTCGGAACCGCGTAGCCCGAGAGGACGACGAAGAGGCAGGTCCAGATCTCGAAGAGGGTCGCCGAGCGCTGCCACCAGAACGCCAGGCAGCCGATCGCCGCCTGGATCGCGAAGTTGAGGATCCAGCCGCCGACGAGCGCGAGCGGCACGAGGGCGAGGAGCGCGGGCTCGGTCGACACGCCGATCCCGCCGGCCGCGACGAGGACGACGATCGCCAGCGGCAGCGCGAGGACGAGGCGCAGCGGCAGCGCCGCGAGGTTCGTCATGACGTGGTGGACGAGCGGGTGGACCGGGCGCAGGAGGAGGACGCTGAGCTCGCCGAGGCGGATCTGTCGCTCGAGATCCCAGACGACCCACGAGGCGGTGAGCTGGCGGACGAGGAACGCGGCGACGAAGTAGGCGACGAACTCGGCCTCGCCGTAGGCGCCGATCGGGCCGCCGGCGCGGGCGATCCCGGCCCACAGCGCGAGGGCGATCAGCGGGAAGGTCGTGGTCAGCACCCAGACCGCGAGCGACGCCCGGTAGGCCGCGGCCTCGGCGAGGCCGAGGCGACCGAGGGCGCCGAGCACCGCGAGGCGCCGACGCAGCCCGCCTCCGCCGCTCACGCGTCCACCTCGGACGCGGCGCCACGAACGACCCCAGGAGCGACGCGAGGTCGCGCTCCCCTGCCCTGCCTGCGCTCGTCGAGGCGACCGACCGCGAGCGCGCCGTCTGCCGCAGCAGGAGCGGAGAGGACGAGCGCTCGCGCCTCGACTCCTCGAGCGGCGCTGACAAGCGCGCTCACGCCTCCTCCTCCTCGCCACGTGTGCAGAGCTCGCGCACGAGCTCCTCGAGCGGCGCGTCGCGGGCGAAGAGCTCGCACACGACCTCCTCGAGCGCGTCGCGGACCGCGAGGTCGCGGCTCCCCCGGCGCGGCGAGGGGGACGCTCACGTCTCGTCCTCCTCACCGCGGGCGAAGAGCTCGCGCATCACCTCCTCGAGCGGCGCGTCGCGGACCTCGAGGTCGCGGCTCCCGGGGAGGGCGATGAGCTCGGCGACGACCGCCGCGACGTCGTCGGGGGCGACGTCGAGCACGACGCTGCCCTCGCTGCGCGCGACCACGCGCCCGTAGGCCGCGAGCGCGGCCTGCGGCGGGATCGCGTCGGCGGCGACCTGGACCCGGCGCAGCGGCCGGATCCGCCGGGTGAGCGCGCCGATCGCCCCGTCGAAGCGCAGGCGGCCGCCGTCGATGACGACGACCCGCGGGCAGAGGGCCGCGACGTCCTCCATGTAGTGGCTCGTGAGGAGGATCGTCGCGCCGTGCTCCTC
>JAGQIT010000881.1:3446-9332 GCA_020431135.1 Myxococcales bacterium
GTCGGCTCGTCGAGGAAGAGCACCTGCGGGCGGTGGAGGAGCGCGGCGACAAGCTCGCACTTCATCCGCTCGCCGAGGCTGAGGGTTCGGACAGGCTTGTGAACGATCTCACCCGCTCCGAGGAGGGCGACGAGCTCGTCCGTGCGGCGCCGGAATTCCCCGGCCTCGATCCCGTAGACGACGCGGATCATCGCGAAGGTGTCGACCGGCGGCAGGTCCCAGGAGAGCTGGCGCTTGTGCCCCATGACCATCGCGATCGAGCGCAGGAACGCCGCTTCACGGCGCTGCGGCACGTGACCGACGACCCGGAGGCTGCCGCCGCTCGGGTGGAGGAGGCCGGCGAGCATCTTCAGGGTCGTCGTCTTGCCGGCGCCGTTGGGGCCGAGGAGGCCGACGCGCTCGCCGGGGGCGATCGTCAGCGAGAGATCGCGAACCGCCTCGACGGTGGTGGTCTCGCGGCGGAAGAGCGCGCGGAGGGCGGCGCCGACCCCGGCCTCGCGGCGCGCGACCTCAAAGCGCTTCGAGAGCCGCTCGGCGACGACCGCAGGCTCGGTCACGGCCGCGAGCCTAACCCACTGGCGGCCACACTCAAGCGCCCGGCCCCGGCGCAGGCCGCCGACGGGCCCCCCGCTTGCCGACCCCGGGGTGCGGGGTTACTCTGGCCGGCGACCCACGCCTACAGGGCGCGGCGGCGCAATTCGACCCCTGACGCCGCCAGGAGGACATCGTGAGCTTCTACAACCAGCAAGAGCAGCAACAGCAGTACCACGGCGGGATCGAGCTCGGACCGCCGGTCGCGCAGTCGTCGCTCGAGGCGCGCTCGAAGTTCATCGAGCGGACCTACATCCACCTCGCCGGGGCGATCGCCGGCTTCGTCGCCATCGAGGCCGCGCTCCTCAGCTCGACGACGGTGAAGAGCTTCGCGATCGACGTCCTGAGCCGCGGCCAGATGGGCTGGCTCATCGTCCTCGGCCTCTTCATGGTGGTCTCGTGGGTCGCCGACAAGTGGGCCCGGAGCGCGACCTCGCTGCCGCTGCAGTACGCCGGCCTCGCGCTCTACGTCGTCGCCGAGGCGGTGATCTTCGTCCCGCTGCTGATGATCGCCCAGATGCTCAGCGGCCCCGAGAACCCGATCATCTTCACCGCCGGCGTCTCGACGATGGCGATCTTCGCCGCCCTCACCGGCATCGTCCTCTACACCAAGAAGGACTTCTCGTGGATGCGCGGCGCCCTCGGCGTCGCCGGCTTCGCCGCCCTCGGCCTGATCGTCGCCAGCGCGATCTTCGGCTTCTCGCTCGGGATCTTCTTCACCGTGGCGATGATCGCCTTCGCCGCCTGCTACATCCTCTACGACACCTCGAACATCCTCCACCACTACCGGACCGACCAGTACGTCGCCGCGTCGCTCGGGCTCTTCGCCTCCGTCGCGCTCCTCTTCTGGTACGTCGTCCGCCTCCTCATCGCCCTCTCCGGCCGCGACTAGGCCGCGGGTCGGAGGACCTCGACAGGGCGCGCTGGCTCGGCCAGCGCGCCCTCTCTCGTTCTCGCGGGAGGGATCGGGCCACAGAACGCGGAGGTCCGACGTCGGTACACTCGGCCGCCGTGCCTCCCTCCCCTGCCCTGCGATCGCCGTCCGCCGCCGGCCTCCTCGCGCTCCTCCTGAGCGCCTGTCCGCAGCCGCCTGGCGCGTCCTCGCCGCGGCCGAGCGCGCCTGCCCCGAGCGCCGACAAGGCCGCCGAGGCGGCGACACCGACAGAGACGATCGACCTCGAGGCGAGCGCCCGCGATCCGCTCTCCTACGCCCGCGCCGACGAGGTCGTCGTCCGCGAGCTCGACCTCGACCTCGAGGTCCTCTTCGAGCGCCGCGAGATCGTCGGCCGCGCGACCTACCTCATCGAGCGCCACGACCCCGCCGCGCCGCTGCGCCTCGACACCCGCGACCTGACCGTTGAGTCAGTCTCCATCGGGACGCCGCGGGGCGAGCGAGCGCCGCGCTGGGCGAGCGCCGGCTACCGCCTCGGCGCCGCCCACCCGGAGCTCGGCGCGCCGCTGATCGTCGACCTCCCGGAGGGCGTCGACCGGGTCGAGATCCGCTGGCGGACGTCCCCCGACGCGAGCGGCCTCCACTGGCTGAGCCCGGCCCAGACCCGCGGCGACGCGCCCTTCCTCTACAGCCAATCGCAGGCGATCCACGCGCGCTCGTGGATCCCGTGCCAGGACAGCCCGGCGATCCGCGCCACCGTGCGCGCGACGGTCACGGTCGATCGTCCGCTGCGCCCCGTGATGGCCGCCGTCGACCGCGGCCTCGATCCGACGAGCGAGACCCCGCGCTACCGCTTCGCCCTCGACCAGGCGATCCCGGCCTACCTCCTGGCGATCGCCGTCGGCGACCTCGAGCGCCGCGAGCTCGGGCCGCGGACCGCCGTCTGGGCCGAGCCCGCGACCCTCCCCGCCGCCGCCGACGAGCTCGCCGAGCTCGAGGCGATGCTCGCGGCGATCGAGGCGACCTTCGGCCCCTACCGCTGGGGCCGCTACGAGGTGCTGATCCTGCCCCCGTCCTTCCCCTTCGGCGGCATGGAGAACCCCGTCGTCACCTTCGCCACGCCGACGATCCTCGCCGGCGATCGCTCGCTCGTCGCCCTCATCGCCCATGAGCTCGCCCACTCGTGGTCGGGCAACCTCGTCACCAACGCGAGCTGGGACGACCTGTGGCTCAACGAGGGGCCGACGACCTACCTCGAGCGACGGATCATCGAGGCGCTCTACGGGCGCGAGCGGGCGGCGATGGAGTGGACCCTCGGGGCGCAGCTCCTCCGCGCCGAGCTCGAGCACATGCCGGCGTCCGAGCAGGCGCTGCGCCCGGCGAGGCGCGGCCGCGATCCCGAGGCCGTGTTCTCCGACGTCGCCTACGAGAAGGGCGCGCTCCTCCTGCGGACCCTCGAGGGGGCCTACGGCCGCGAGACCTTCGATCCCGTGCTCCGCGCGTGGTTCGACGAGCACGCGTTCACCGGCCAGACCACGGCCGCCTTCGTCGACTTCGTCGGCGCCCGCCTGGACGCCGCGACGCCGCTGCCCGGGAGGGAGCGGCCGTCGCTCGACGCCTGGATCTACGGCCCTGGTCTCCCGAACGACGCCGCGCTCCCGACCGCCGGCGGCTTCGCCACCGTCGAGGCCGCGACCGCGGCGTGGCTCGCCGGAGAGCGCGACACGGCGGCGCTCGGCGAGGGCTGGGGCCCGCTGCACTGGCTCCACTTCCTCGGCCGGCTCCCCGAAGACATCCCCGCGGAGCGCCTCGCCGAGCTCGATAGCCAGCACCGCCTGACCGCGACGACCAACCTCGAGGTGCTCGCCGCCTGGCTCGAGGTCGCGGCCCGTCGCGGCTACGCCGGGGTCGACGCCCGCCTACGCGTCTTCTTGACGACGTTCGGGCGCCTCAAGTACCTCGCGCCGATCTACCGCGCGCTCCTCAGCGCTGAGAACGACGGCCGCGCCCGAGCGCTCTACAACGAGGCCCGACCGACGTACCACCCGATCGCCCGCGCCGCGCTCGACTCGCTCGTCGGCTTTGACCCAGCGGCTGCGCAGCCCGCCTCGCCGCCGGGGTGATGACGCGCCCCGGCGTCCCCTGGTAACCTGCGCGTATGCGTATTCTTTCCCTAATCCTTAGCTCGACCGCCTGCCTCGGCCTCGCCTGCTCCACCGCCATCGTCGTCCAGGACACGGAGGGGACCGCCTCGGAGGCGAGCAGCGACTCGGCGAACAGCTCGACGGGCGGCGCCTCTGCCAGCGCCTCCGACAGCGCCTCCAGCACCGCCACCGACAGCGGCTCCGGCACCGGGACCACCGGGGGGACAGGGACCGGCGACGTCACCGGGACCACGGGAGCGGAGAGCACCGGCCAGACCACGGACGCGACCTCGACCGCGAGCGGCTCCGACAGCGACTCGACGACGACGGACGCGACCGGCACCACCGGCGACACCACTGGGGGCACCGACACCACCACCGACACCACCGGCGACACCACCGGCACCACCGGCGACACCACGACGACCGGCGGCAACGAGTGCTTCGGCCTGCCCGAGAAGCAGTGCGACATGGCCGACGGCTGCATGACCGTCTTCGGCAAGAAGGTGAACCTCGACAAGCAGTGCACGATGGCGTCGAAGTACCTCGGCTGCCTCCCGGAGGGCGCGTGCGGCGACGCCATCACCTACGCCTGCCCGATGGACGTCGACCCGCCGGAGCCCTACGAGTTCCTCGACACCTGCATCCCCGATGACTTCGAGATGTGCGACGCTCCGGAGATCAAGGGCGACTGCAACTAGCCGCGCGAGGCGACGTCGGTGCGCTCGCCCTGCGATGCCCTCCGCGCCCTGCTCGGGCGCTCGCGTCCGCCGCAGGAGCGGACACCAGGGCGTCGCCTCTCGCCGACGCCGGGGCGCGGAGGACCCGGGGTTCCGGGGCGCGCGCAGGCCCAATCTGTGCCAGAGGACAGCGTTCAAGCGGGTCTAGCGGTCCCCGCGATGCGCCTTACCCCGGCGCCTCCGCAGCGGAACGCTGTTGCTCTGCCGGCGCCACGGCGAGGGCCCCGTTCTCCGGCCGCCGCTGTCAGTTTCGTCGCGCGTCCGGGTCGCTTCCGCGCCGCCCCTGGCGGACTTTCTTGTTCTGCTGTCGGTGCATCGTGTAACACGCCGAGGTCGGGCGACGAACAACCGACCACACGGACGAACACGACTATGCGAAGCGCGATCCTCTCCCTCCCCCTCGCCATGCTGGCCATCGCCCCCCTCGCCGCCGGATGCGGCAAGAGCGAGCCCGAGAAGCCCCTCGCAGAGAAGGCCGAGAAGCTCGAGGCGCCCGAGAAGCCGAAGAGCCTCGACGCCAAGACCTTCACGATCAGCAGCGACGCCGGCGAGGTCGGCTTCGCCATGGAGGCGCCCTTCGAGCAGATCCTCGGCGACGTCCCGGCGAAGGCGATCAGCGGCGAGGTGACCGTCGACTTCATGGACCTCACCAAGAGCACCGGCCTCGTCCACGTCGACCTCACCGAGCTCGAGCTCTTCCAGCGCAAGGCCGAGAAGGAGGGCGAGTACGGCGAGAAGGTCAAGAGCGACCTGCAAAACGAGCACGCCCGCAACTGGCTCGAGATCGGCGACGACGCGCCCGAAGAGGACAAGAAGAAGAACGCCCTCGTCGAGTACTCGGTGCAGAAGGTCCTCGAGGCCTCGGAGAAGGACATCTCGAAGCTCGAGGGCGCCGAGCGCAAGGTCACCCTCAAGGTCGAGGGCGAGTTCCTCCTCCACCAGCGCAAGGCGACCAAGCAGGCCGAGCTCGAGGTGGTCTTCCACTTCGACGGCGACGAGCCGAAGAAGATCGAGGTGGCGACGGTCAAGCCGATCGCCATCGGCCTCGAGGAGTACGACGTCCACCCGCGCGAGGCCTTCGGCAAGCTCGCCGCCAAGACCCTCGGCGCCCTCTCCGACAAGGTCGGCAAGGAGGCGATGGTCAGCGTCAAGTTCACCGCCGCCCCTGGGGCCGGCGGCGCGGCCAAGCCCGCCGCGGAGGAGCCCAGCGAAGAGGCGGCCGAGGCCGGCGAAGCCGGCGAGTAGGCCGCGGCCAAGTAGTCCACCCGGCGAGCACGCTCGCCGCCAAGACCCCGAAATGATCGCCCAGACGATCGCCTGATCAGGAGCAAGCAATGGACATCAAGACAATCTCCACCGCCCTCGCGGTTCTCGGCACCGGCCTCAACCTCTCCGCCTGCAAGAGCTCGCAGGCCGACGCCACCGAGGTCCCCGCCTCGGAGCACGGCGCGGAGAAGAGCTGCGGCGGTGAGAAGGGCTGCGGCGGCGAGAAGAGCTGCGGCGGCGAGAAGGGCTGCGG
>JAGQIT010000882.1 GCA_020431135.1 Myxococcales bacterium
GCTCCATCGCCATCCAGTCGGAGACCGTCGTCCGCGAGGCCTTGCGCGAGCGCACCGACCCGGCGAGCTGGATGGCCCCGGAGAAGAGCAGGAGCTTCTCGGTCAGGGTGGTCTTGCCGGCGTCGGGGTGGCTGACGATCGCGAAGGTCCGACGGCGGGCGACCTCCGCCGCGATTGCGGCGTTTTCGCTGGGCTGGCTCACGCTGCGGGCCATACCAGAGGGGCCGGCGCTTGACCAGCGTCGGCGGCCCGAGGGGGTCCTCCGCGGCCGCCTCGGCCCGCCGCGGCGGCCGGCGCTAGCGCAGCATCTGCGGCGCAATTGGGGCCTCATGACCGCAGTGGCGGAGGGGGGAGCCGCGCAGTATCGTCGGCGCACCACGGAAGGTCTTCTTCGATGCTCTTGAGATCTGCACTGCTGCGTCTCCGCCGCTCGGCCGCCGGCTCGATCGCCGGGGCCCTCTCCCTCTCCGCGCTCGTCGCCCTGGCCGCCTGCAACGGCGGCGGCACCGAGACCGCGAGCGCCACCGCGAGCGACTCGGACGCGACGGGCACCGACGCGACCACCGGCTCGTCGACGTCGACCGGGACCACCGCGTCGACGACCGGGACGACCGCGAGCGAGACCGAGGGCACGGACAGCGACACCAGCGGCGGCGAGCTCGAGCCCCCGGACCTCTCGTGCCCCGGCGATCCGTCGGGCAACTGCGACGAGGTCCCGGGCGCCCAGCTCGAGGCCGGCGCCGCGGTGATCTCGATCCTCCCCAACTGCTGGGAGAAGTGGATCGATGTCGACGGCAACGCCAAGTTCGAGGCGACCAAGGACGAGCTCCTCGACTGCGGCTGCGACCAGATCTGCCCCGACGACCTCGGCTACGAGGGCCCCGACGAGGGCGAGGGGGACAACCAGCTCCAGGCGGTCTGGCTCGCCGGCTTCGGCAACGGCCGCGCGGCCAACGGGATCCGCGACACGTCGATGGGCCTCGTCGGCGACGACGACGGCTGGTGGGCCCGCGCCGTGGTGCTCGAGCAGGGCAACACCGCGGTGGCGATCGTCGTCATCGACACGATCGGCTACTTCAACGACGAGGTCGTCGAGATCCGCGAGATGCTCGCCGAGCTCGGCCTCAAGATCGATCACGTGATCGTCCAGGGGATCCACAACCACGAGGGCCCGGACACGATGGGCATGTGGGGCAAGGAGTTCCTCCAGCCGGGCTACAACGAGGCCTACGGCGCCCAGGTCCGCGAGGCCATCGTCGAGGCGATCGCCGCCGCGCGCAAGGACAAGCGCCCGGTCTCGGCGATGGTCGTCGGCGAGGTCGACATCTCGACCTACCACGAGAACGGCGTCGCCAACGTCATCCGCGACTCGCGTGACCCCTGGGTCGTCGACGAGACGATGTCGGCGGCCCGCCTGGTCGACGTCAACGACGAGACGATCGTCACGCTGATCAACTACGGCTGCCACCCCGAGACGCTCGCCGACGACAACCTGCTCATCACCTCGGACTTCTCGCACGCGCTCCGGCGGACCGTCGAGAAGGGCTCGGTGTGGCAGTCGGCGCCCGGCAAGGAGGGCCTCGGCGGCCCGGCGATCTACATCAACGCCGCGGTCGGCGGGATGATGACGACCCTCGGCGTCGAGGTCGTCAACCCGGACGGCGACAGCTACAAGAGCGCGAGCTTCGAGAAGGCCGACTCGATCGGCCAGCTCCTCGGCGAGATGGCCCTCGACGCGATCGACCTCGGCGACGTCGTCGACGCGCCGAAGCTCTCGGTCGCCAACCGCACCTTCAAGGTCGACGTCCTCAACACCTCGTTCCAATTCCTCTTCGACCAGGGCGTGCTCAAGCGGACGACCTACCCGCCGGAGGACGGCGGCGACACCATGCGCATCCAGACCGAGATGTCGGTGATCAACCTCGGGCCGATCCAGATGCTCTCGGTCCCCGGCGAGATCCTCCCGGAGCTGACGATCGGCGGCTACGACGGCAGCCGCGTCAACGCCCCCGGCGTGCCGCTCATCGACCCGAACAACACCAACCCGCCGGACGTCGACGCGGCGCCGCAGGGCCCCTACATCAAGGACCGGATGGGCGGCACCTACCGCTGGATCATCGGCCTCGGCAACGACGAGCTCGGCTACATCATCCCCGACTACGACTACCAGCTCGCCGACACGATGCCCTACGTCGACGAGGCGGAGGGCGATCACTACGAGGAGACCAACTCCCTCGGGCCGCACATCGCCGGGATCGTCGACGACTACGCCGCCTACCTGACCGCCTGGTCGGCGCAGGCCCTGGGGCAGTAGCGGGCGGATGGCGTCGACGCGCGGCGCAGGGATCGCGCTCGCTGGGCTGGTGATCGCCGCGCCGGCGACCGCCGCCGCCCACCAGGTCGGGCTCTCGCAGGGGCTCTACCGGGTCGCGGCGGACGGCGCCGAGGTCGGCGTCACCCTGACCTTCGCGCGCGGCGAGATCCGCTCGCTCGCCGCGGAGGTCGATCAGGACCGCGACGGCGACCTCAGCGAGGCCGAGCTGATGGTCGGCGCCCGGCTCCTCGAGGAGGCGCTCGCCGAGGGGATCGCCGTCGCCGTCGACGACCGCGACTGCGCCCAGTCCTTCGCCGGGGCGTCGCTCACCGAGGAGGACGGCCTCGAGGTCCGCCTGCGCTTCCGCTGCCCGTCGGTCGATGACAGCGAGGCGCCGCCCGGCGAGCTGCGGATCGACTTCCCGGCGCTGATCGAGCTCGGCGGCGCCCACCGGCACATCGCCCGCGTGGTCCCGCCGGGGAGCGACAAGGTGCGGGCCGAGCGGGTGCTCCACCGCCTCAAGCGCCGCGCTCGCGCGCCCCTGGGCGAGGCGCCGACGCCCGCTGCGTCGCCGCAGGTCGAGCCCATCCGCGTGCGGCGGGGCGACGACGGGCCGCCGCCGACGGAGCGCCGCCCGGAGCCCGCGGAGCGCCGCCCGGAGCCGGCCGACGCCGCGATCGACCGCGACCTCGACTTCCTGCCCGACGTCGACGAAGCCATCGCCGGGACCGATCCGCTCGACCCCGATACCGACGACGATGGCATCATCGATGGCAACGAGGTCGGCAGCCTCAA
>JAGQIT010000009.1:0-7862 GCA_020431135.1 Myxococcales bacterium
GTGCCGAGCATCTTCGCGATCGGCGACGCGATCGACCGCGTCGCCCTGACGCCGGTGGCGATCGTCCAGGGGGCGGCCTTCCACGCCGCGCAATTCGCCGGCAAGCCGACGACCGTCTCCTACGACAACATCCCGACCGCGGTCTTCAGCCAGCCGCCGCTCGCCAGCGTCGGCATGACCGAGCACGCCGCCCACAACAAGTACGGCGAGGTCGACGTCTACACCTCGACCTTCCGGCCGATGAAGAACACGCTCTCCGGCCGCAAGGAGCGGACCTACATGAAGATGATCGTCCACCCGGAGACCGATCGCGTCCTCGGGATCCACATGGTCGGCGCCGACGCCCCGGAGATCATCCAGTCCCTCGCCGTCGCCCTCCAGTGCAAGGCGACCAAGGCGCAGTTCGACGCGACGATGGCCCTCCACCCCTCGGCCGCCGAGGAGTTCGTGACCATGCGTCAGAAGCGGTCGTCGGTCGAGGCCGACCGCCCGGGCTGAGGCGGACCCCCGCTACATGCGGTCGAGGAGGTCGGTGACCTCGCGGTAGCGGGACTCGGCCTCGCCGACCGTCGGCGCGATCACGGTGCAGCCGAGCTTGCCGAACTCGCTCAGCGCCCCGAGGAGGTGGAAGACCACGCCGGTCTCGTCGGAGCGGAAGTGGAGGCCGTCGACGACGAGCTGGTCGATGAGGTCGATCGGCAGGATCCCGCGGTAGTGCGCCGCCCGCAGGTTGTCGGTGGCGAAGTACGCCCGCGCCCGCCCCTGGGTCGTGAAGAACTCGCCGGTCTCCTCGTCGTAGCGGCCGTCGGTGAGGAACTTCAGGGTGTTGAAGGGGTGGGTCGTGCCGCCCTGGCGGAGGTTGATCTCGACGGCGCAGATCCGATCGGCGCCGCCATTCGCATCGGGGATCACCAGGAAGTCGACGCCGAAGCGGCCGATGACCCCGCGCTCGGCGAGGAGCCTGCCGACCTCGCGCGCCTGCCCCTGGATCGCCAGGCGGTAGCGCGACTCCGCGGGGAAGCGGGCGCCGAGGAAGATCTGTCCCCCGGGACCGCCGAGCACCTGATCGTGGGTCGACACCACCTGGACCTGGCGCTCGGGGTTGATCCGCACCTGGGCGCTCGGCGACGCCTTGCCCTGGCCCTCGAGCCAGACCTCGCAGATCCCCCCCATCGCGTCGAACTTGTCGAGGTAGGCCGCGTGGGTGAGGCCCTCGGCCTCGAGGCGGAGCGACGGCAGCGCCCCGCGGAGGGCGTCGCGGCGGGCCGCCGACGAGGCCCCCCCCGGCCTCACGTCGGCGAGCGGCCGGAGGTCGAGGATCGCGTTGCCCTCGCCGCTGAAGCTGTCGTTGAGCTTGACGACCATGCGCGCGGTCTCGGGGTGCTCCTCCCAGAGATCGCCGAGCGCCCGGACGAGCTCGCCGCGATCGCTGAGGCCCTCGCGCCCGGGCGCCATGTCGAGGCCGGCCTCGGCGAAGATCCGCCGCGAGCCGGTCTTGTGGCCGTAGCTCGTGAGCTGCGGATCGCAGCCGTTGATCGGGATCCCGAGCTGGACCGCCAGCGTCCGCTCGAGCGGCGACGAGTTGAAGACGACCATGTGGGCGAGCGCCGGGTCGCCGATCGCCTCGCGGATCCGCTGGAGCAGGCGCGGCCGCTCGAGGATCTTCGCGGTCAGCGGCCGCGCCGACGCGTCGTCGCAGTCGAGGAGGCACAGCCGCGCCCGCGCGTGCTCGCCGGGCACGCCGCGCATCTGGTGGAGGTAGTAGTCGATGATCAGCGGGTTGAGGCGCTTCGACGTGACGAAGACGACCTTGAGCCGCGGGTGGCGCAGGAGCATCAGGTTGAAGAGCGAGCGCTCCTCGTAGTGGGCGATGCCGTCGATCTTCGCCAGCTCCTCCGGATCGAAGCTCTGCGACGGGATGACGACCGCAGTATAGGGGCGCCGACGATCGCTGCGGAAGCGGACGAAGCGGGCGCTGAGCCCGGCCTGGAGGGTGGCGAAGCGGAGGAGCTCCGTCTCAGAGCCGGGGGGCGGCTGGAGTTCTCGGCGGCTCACGGCGCGATTGTAGCCGACCCGGCCCGCCTAGCCGCGCTCGAGGAGCGGACGCCGCCGTGCTGGGCCACACCGTGGCGGCACGAGCGACGTCCGAGGCTGTCGGCGTCGGCCCCCACCCCGCGGGTTCAGCCGGGATGGACGGCTCAGCCGTCGTCGACGACGATCTTGATCAGCTGGCTCGAGCTCGTCGCCGGGCGCAGGCGGGCGAGGAGCGGCTCGACCTCGTGGCTGAGGCGGCGCTCCGCCTCCTCGCCGAGGCTCGAGCCGAGCGAGAAGAGGGCGAAGCTCGCGTAGTCGTGGAGCATGTCGGCGGTGTAGGCGTAGGCCCCGGCCTCGCCGGCGACGGACGCCGCGTTGCTCGCCACCTTGCGGCTCGCGAAGGTCCCGTCCTCGTAGGGCCCCGCGTCGACGATGAGGCGGGCGAAGCGGCCCTGGGCGAAGCTGGCGATCGCCGTGCGCAGGACCGTGCCGCGGCCGGCGAGGTCGGCCTCCTCGTGGACCCGGCGGAGGATCGCGTTGGCCGTGTCGATGACCTCCGAGACCCCGCCGCGGAAGCGAGGCGCGGTGATCGCGACGTGGCCGGCCTGGGCGAGGCGGTAGATCTGCTTGGTCGCCTCGAACTCGCCGAGGCCGGTGCTGCGCCCGAGCTCGTCGACCGAGCGCCGGCCGTCGATCATCGCGAACATCTCGCGGAGATCCTTCTCGACCTTCTCGACGCCGACGAGGCGCTCCGGGATGTAGGTCCCCGCCGGGATCCGGGCGCGGAAGAAGCGGATCTCGTCGAGGCGGGCGACCGACTCCATGAGGACGCCGAAGGCGCTCATCGCCCGCCGCCACGGGATCTTGGCCTCCTCGAAGCCCTCGAGGAACGCGTAGGTCCCGTCCGAGACCATCGTGCACTGGAAGGTGATCTCCTCGACCTGCTTCGCCAGGCAGTTGTAGACCTGCTCCTGGGTGACGAAGCCGAGGGCGACGGCGGCCGCCCCGAAGCGCTCGCCGTGGGCGACGCGGGCGAGGATCGACGCCATCTGCTCCTCGTCGATGTGGCCGTAGCGGAAGAGGATCGTCCCGAGGCGCTCGTCGTCGCAGGTCGTGCGCCCGGCGAGGATGTTGCCGCTCTCGAAGAAGATCGAGCGGCTGTGGACGCCGTCCTCGACCAGGAGCTCGCCGCGCCAGCCCGACTGGGCGAGGAGCGAGAGGATGTCCCCCATCACCCCCGGGCCGATGATCTCCCCGGTCATGCGGACGACCGCGCCGTCCTCGGCGTCGCGGCGGCCGTCCTCGCCGGTGTAGCGCATGAACACGACGTGCGACGGGGCCGGGAGCACGCGGAAGGCCCCCTCGCGCTGACGCATCCGCGAGACCGCGGTGTCACCGAGGGGGTGCGCGACGCCCTTGCCGTCGATCCACACCAGCTCGTCCTGTGCGTGTCGCTTCACGACCCCGCCACTCTATCAGGTCGACGCCGCTGCGCATACGCGCCCCACCCCGAGATGCGGCGACGCGCGGCCGCGAGCGCGTTCGCGCGTACACCCCGCGTCGCGCCGCCGGGCGAGCCCGGCGGATCCCGCAAGGATCGCCGACGAGGCCGCTAGATCGGGTCGTAGACGAGGATGTAGTCGGCGTAGGCCCGCTCGGCGTAGGACGCCGCCTTGATCGTGTCGAAGGTCCCGGCCGTCGCCGTCGTGATCAGGCGGTAGTCGCCCTCGGCCGTGAACTTGGTGACGCTGTCCGGCGTGGCGATCCCGGTCTGGACGTGCCAGTCGCCGCCGACCATCAGCACGCGATCCTCGGTCGTCTCGAGGACGCGGGCGATGTGGTAGCCCATCGTGTCGTCGCGGATGAGCGCGAGCGCCGTGAAGTAGTCGAGCGCCTCCTCGTAGGTCAGGCCCCAGTCCTTGCCGTGCGAGTCGTAGTCGTACGAGCCCTCGAAGTAGCCCTGGTAGGTGTCGTCCCAGCTCATCAGCGGCCGCGGCGCGACGTAGGCGTCGTACTGGAAGCTCGCGTCCCAGCCGTTGAAGACGTCGAGCGGCGGCGTCGGGAACGACGCGTAGATCCCGTCGAGCGCCTCGTTCGGGACGTTGAGCCCGACCACCGGGCGCTCGGCGATCTTCATCGTGTCGACGAGCTGCTTCCAGTACATCGCGTAGCCGTTCCACGGATCCGACATCGACTCGAAGGTCGAGCTGTCGATGTCGCCGGCGAGGTAGGCGTCGATGACGTCCTGCTCGTCGGCCTGGAAGTGCTCCATCGCCAGGGTGACGTTGCCGTGGCGCAGGAGGAGGCGCTCGAGCGTCCAGCGCTGGAGCTCGTGGATCGCCGGCGTCTCGTGCTGCTCGCCGACGAAGACCAGGCGCACCGGATCGAGGCCCTCCATCAGCGCGAGCTCGTCGAGCCACAGGCCGGCCTCGACGTCGTAGATCTGCATGCCCGCGTAGGCGTCGCCGTCGTAGCTCGGCGCGTCGTCGGGGGAGGGCCAGCTCTGGCCGCCGCCCGTGGTCCCGTCGGTGTCCGTATCGCCGGTCGTGTCGGTGCCGCCCGTCGTCTCGGTGCCGCCGCTCGTGCCCTCGGTGTCGGAGGCGTCGCCGGTCGTCTCGGTCGCCCCGGTCGAGGTCTCGCTCGACGAGGCCGTCCCGTCGTCACCGCAGCCCGCGGCGAAGGCGAGCGCGAAGGAGGTCATGGCGATGAGGGGGACGCGGATCAAGGTCATGGCTAGTGGTTCTCCTAGAGAAGGACGGGGAATCTTCACGAAGAAGAGCCGCGCCCGTCAAACGGGCGCGGCTCGCGGCGCAGATCGTGCGGCGGACGTCCGCAGGCGTCCCTGCCGGCGATGTGCCGCCGATCACTCGGTCCGAGGCGCCGCTGCTAGAGCCCGCACTCCTGGGCGCAGCCGCCCTGGATGCAGCCCGCGAGGCCGAAGAACGTCGCGTTCTGCCCGCACATGACGAAGCACTCCATCTCGGTGCCGTCGTTGGCGAAGCAGTCGACCCAGCAGGTGCAGCCCTCGTCGGCGTCGCAGGCCTCGATCTCGTCGCAGCAGCTCTCCTTGGTGCAGGCCTCGCAGGCGTCGTCCTCGGCGGCCGGCGTGCAGAGATCGGCGCCGCCGGTCGTCGCGTCGCCGGTCGTCGTCGTGTCCGCGCCGGTCGAGGTCGACTCGCCGGTGGTGGTCGTCGTGTCCGCGCCGGTGGTGGTCGTCGTGTCCTCGCCGGTCGTCGACGTCGACGAGGTCTCGCCGCCGCTGCCCGAGGTCGAGCTGTCCGAGGTGCTCGACGAGGAGGTCCCGTCGGAGGTCGATGAGCTCGTCGCGCTGTCGCTCTCGCTCGCGGACGCGGACGCCGAGGCGACGCCGTCGTCGCCGCTGCAGGCCGCCGCGCTCAGGGTGAAGAGGGTCGCGCAGAGGAATCGGGTGAATGTACGCATTTTAATTAACTCCAGAGAAGGCTCGCTAATAGATAGGTACGCAGCCGCGCGCTTCGGCTAGCGATCAGGTGAAACGCGCGGGCTACAGAAAAAGTCTAGCGGGGGCGCCGACGATCGCCACCGCGTCGACCGACGCCCTCGGCCTGAACGCCGGCGTTCGCCGACCCCTCGCGCTCCCCTACGCGCGGCGCTCCGCCGCCGCCAAGCGCCGCTACAGCGTCTTCAGGTACTCGATCACGGCCCTGCGCTCCGCCTCGGTCAGGTGGTCTCCGAAGGTGTGACCTCCGTTACCCTGCGCGTAGAGGGTCGTGTCGTAGATGTACTTGCGCTCAGCTTCGGGCGCCGCGTCCTGGCCGGCGTCGAGCGCCTCGTAGGGCCAACCGAGCGCGTCCTCGTCGAAGTTCGTCGTGTCGTAGTCGACGCGCCGCCAGTACGTCGGCCGCGCCGCGCTGTTGAGGACGGCCTCGATCGTCGGCACCGACCCGTTGTGGAGGAAGGGCGCCGTCGCCCACACGCCGTCGAGCGGCGGCGCCGTGTAGCCGATGAAGGGGACGTCCGGCTCGACGCGGGTCCACTGGCCGTAGAACGACGCGTTGTACCAGTCCGCCATCACGCCGACGCCGCCCTCGCTCGCCAGCGCGTACTCGGGATCGGTGCCGATCACCTCGATCGGCAGCAGGAGGTTGCGGTAGTCCTCGGCCGCCGGGTCGTCGCTGTAGGTGCCGTGGCAGCCGGCGCACTCGGCCGCGAAGATCGGCGCCCCCGCGGCCGCGAGCTCGGCGTCGACGGCGAAGGGATACACCGGCGCCTCGAGCGAGCGGATGTACGCGTTGATGTGCTTGAAGTAGCCGAGGATCTCGGCCGCCTCGTCGACGGTGTCGGTGCACAGCGACGACGCGAACATCATCGTCCCGCGGTGATCGCCGCGGGCCATGCCGTTGTAGAAGAGCCCGCTCTTCTTGCCGACGCGCCACCACGGCGGCGTGTCGACGGGGATCATCGGCACCTCGATGTCGACCAGCGGCTCGTCGCTCCAGGCGAGGGTGTCGACGTCGTGGTGCGTCGCCAGGAGAACGCCGAGCACGGTCGCCGGGTTGCTGCCGACGGTCTTCGTCTTGATGTCCGGGCCGACGGCGTTGTAGCGCTGGATGAACTTGTTGAGCTCGGCCATCGCGTCGCCGGGGAGCGGCAGCATCGGCAGCTGGCCGAGGCCGAGGCTCATGTCGGAGGTGAAGTCCATGTCGGCGGTCCCGAGGCCGAGCACGAGCTCGCCGTTGAAGCGGCCGGCGTGGCACTCGAGGCAGTTGAGCGAGGCGATCTCGACGCCGCTCTTCGCGGTGTGGATCGTCCAGTTGTAGGGGACATCTGCATTCTTGCCCTCGCGCCAGGGCAGCGCCTCGCCGCTCGCGTAGCCGCCGAGGAGCGGCTTCGCCAGCGGGAAGAGCGTGCTCGGCATCCCGCAGCTCACGTACCCCTTATGGAGGAGCGCGTAGAGCCCGGTCTCTGGATCGCCCGGCTCCTGCGGCTCGAAGGGGATCGGGTAGCCGGCGTCCCACGGACCGGGCGGGTACTCCGGCTCGCCGGTCGTGTCGCCCGTCGTCGCGTCGCCGGTGCTCGAGTCGCTGGCGCTATCACTCGACGCGCCGGTCGTCGCCGACGTCGACGCGTCGCTCGAGCCGCCGCTGCCCGTCGCGTCGTCGCCTGTGCTCGCGCCCGCGGACGCGCTTTCGCTCGTACCGGACCCCGAGCCGCACGCGAGACCGAGCGTCAAACAGGCGAGAATCACTGCGGAGCGGGTCGAGAGGGCCATGTGTCGACAATAGGCCTGGGGCCTCTGCAAACGCAAACCCAAAGCACGCGACGCGCCTTGGATCCAGGAGCGACGCGCGGCGCCGCGACGACGCCGCGTCCGTGCCACCGATCACAGCGTGCGCCGCGGAGGCGCGCGAGCGACCGCGTGCGCGTCACGTAGGCGCGCGTCGCCGAGACCTCGCCGCCAGTTGCATGACTTCCGCGTCAGCGCGGTCTATACCCCGCCGATGTTCGTGCGGTCTCAGGCGACCCGCGCCGTGCGGCCAACCGGCCGGCGAGGCCACCTCGGTCCATCCATGAACCCCCACCAATCTGCGATTAGACTGTGAACGGAGACCTTTGATGCTTACTTCGTCGCTTCCTACGAAAACCCTTTCTCTGGCATTCGTCGCGTCGGCTGTGGCCCTCTTCGGCTGCAACGGCGACGACGCGATCGGCACCGCGACCGACACCGAGGGCGAGACCTCGACGTCGACCACCGGCGTCGACACCACCACCACCACGTCGACCACCGACACCGAGACCACCGGCGGGATGACCTCGTCGACCTCGACGTCGACCACCGACACGACGAC
>JAGQIT010000009.1:7908-16933 GCA_020431135.1 Myxococcales bacterium
GGCGTCGAGACCACCGGGACGACCACCGGCGGGCTGATGTGCGGCGACGAGATCTGCCCCGGGAACTTCATCTGCGAGTACGACACCTGCATCCCGGACCTCGGCCCCTGCCAGGACTACGACGACTGCCCCGGTGACTCGTACTGCGACGAGAACGGCAAGTGCATCCCCTACGGGGTGCCGATGGACAAGTTCAACGACCCGACCTGCCAGAAGGAGGACCTCCCGGACGGCGTCACGCCGGTCGTCCAGTGCGAGTGGACCGGGCCCAACGATCCCAACGATCCGACCAACAACTCGCACTACATCTACACGACGCCGATCGTCGCCGACCTCAACCTCGACGACGACACCAAGAAGCTCCAGCCCTCGGTGGTCGTGACGACCTGGCAGACCGTCGGCGGCGTCGGCCGCGTCGGCACCCTGCGCGTCTTCGACGGCCGCACCTGCGAGGAGCAGATGCGCCTCGGCGGCGCCGACGAGAACAACACCGACGACCGCCCGGGCTACGGCTCGCAGTGGGCCGTCGCCGACCTCAACGGCGACGTCGGCAACAACGGCCACCCCGAGATCGTCGGCCTCCACCGCAACGACAACAACACCGCGAGCCTCTACGCGCTCGAGATCGACAACTCGGATCTCAACAACCCGCAGCTCCAGCGCCTGTGGTACGGCCGCAACTGCGGCAACAACCAGGTCCTCGAGTTCGGCAGCGGCAACGTCCTCCACGGGCCGAGCATCATCGACCTCGACGACGACGGCATCCCCGAGATCGTCATGGACGAGATGGTCTTCGCCGCCAACGGCTGCATCCAGAACACGGAGTCGTACACGGACTACGCCGGCAACATCGGCGTCCAGTCGGCGGTCGTCGACGTCGACCTCGACGGTCGCCCGGATCTGGTCCGCTACAACAACATCGCCGAGTGGAACACGATCACCAAGCAGTGGCAGACCAAGCCCTGGTTCTTCCAGAACGCGAGCCAGAAGGCCGGCCACGTCGCCATCGCCAACGCCGGCACCTACTCGCAGCTCGCCGGTAAGGACATCAACGAGCTCCCGGAGATCGTCGTCGTCTCGGCGCCGACGATCAACGCCGGCTACAACACGAGCGGCGAGATCCGCCTCATGGCCCTCAACGGCCAGACCGTCTGGGGTCCGATCCCGATCTACAAGAACAACGAGTCGTTCGCCGGCCGCGGCGGGCCGCCGACGATCTCCGACTTCGACAACGACGGCCACGTCGAGTTCGCGGCCGCCGGCGCCTACTACTTCGGCGTCTACGACCCCGACTGCGGGCCGGCGCAGCCGCAGCGCCCAGGCGGCACCTGCGACCGCGCGCCGGAGATGCAGGGCCTCCCGGACGGCGTCCTCTGGGCCCAGCCGTCGAGCGACTGGTCGTCGAACATGACGGGCTCGTCGGTCTTCGACTTCGACGGCGACGGCAAGGCCGAGGTCGTCTACCGCGACGAGTGCTACGCCCGCGTCTACGACGGCCAGTCGGGCGAGGTCCTCTTCAGCGCCCCGGGCTTCAGCCTCACGGGCATCGAGTACCCGACCATCGCCGACGTCGACGGCGACTTCAAGTCGGAGATCGTCGTCCCGCGGACCTTGGGCAACATCAACTGCCCGAGCCCCGACCCGCTCTTCGCCGACTCCGGCGACCACGTGAAGAAGCCCGGCTTCGTCATCTACCGCGACCCGGAGGACCGCTGGGCGAACTCGCGGCCGATCTGGAACCAGCACTCCTACTCGGTCACGCACATCAACGACGACGGCAGCGTCGTCAAGTCGAGCGAGATCCTGGTCAACTGGCTGCAGGAGGGCCTCAACAACTTCCGCCAGAACATCCAGGGCGCCTTCGGCCTCCTCGACATCGCCGACCTCACCGTCGAGCTGACCGACCTCGGCAAGCTCTGCGAGTTCGGCGGCGGCGACAAGACGCTGTCGGCCGAGGTCTGTAACCGCGGCACCGCGCCGGTCACCGACGGCGTCGAGGTCGCGTTCTACGAGACCAACAACGTCGACGATCCGCCGCCCGGCGTCGTCGTCTGCGTGGCCACGACCCAGACGCTCCTCGAGCCCGGCGACTGCGAGATCGTCATGTGCGACGCGGTTCTCAAGGGCACGGGCAACATCTACGTCGACGTCGATCCCGACGACACGATCTCGGACTGCCACCCCGGCAACAACTTCGGCGCCGACGCCTTCGACATCTGCCCCGGCTGATCCGGCGCAGCGTCGAGGTGACCACCGGGCGGTCGCGCAGCAGCGCGGCCGCCCGGCCCTGTTCTCGGCGCCTGAGCGCCGGCGACCCGTCAGCCGGCGCGCGCCGTCAGGCGCACGCGGACGCCGTCCCGCGGGCGCAGGGTGATCGACGGGGTCAGCGCGAGCGTCGGCGCCTGGGCGAGCTCGACGCGGAAGCGACGGACGATCGCGGCGAGGACGAGCACGGCCTCGGCGAGCGCGAAGGCGTTGCCGATGCAGATCCGCGGGCCGCCGCCGAAGGGCATGTAGGCGTGCCGCGGGAGCGCGCGCTCGAACTCCGCGGTCCAGCGCTCGGGGCGGAAGGCCTCGGGCTCGGGGAAGTAGCGCGGGTCGCGGTGGAGCGACCACATGAAGAGCGCGACCTGGGCCCCCTTCTTCAGGTGGTAGCCGCCGAGCTCGATCGGCTCGAGCGCCTCGCGGCCGATCGACCAGGCGGGCGGGTAGAGACGCATCGCCTCCTTGATCACCTGCTCGCAGCGTCGCAGGCCGGCGAGGTCGTCGAAGCCCGCCGAGCGCTCGCCGACGACCTCGGCGACCTCGGCCGCGAGCGCGTCCTGGATCTCCGGGCGCTGGGCGAGGAGGAAGAGCGTGTAGCTCAGGTTGAGGGCGGTCGTCTCGTGGCCGGCGAGGAAGAGCGTGATGCACTCGTCCCGGAGCTGGCGGTCGTTCATCCGCGCGCCGTCCTCGTCCTGAGCGTGGAGGAGGAGCGAGAGGAGGTCGCCCGTGTCGGCGCCGCTGCGTCGACGGGCGCCGATGATCTCGTGGAGCGCCTCGTCGACGCGGCCGACCGCGGCGCGGATCCGCCGGTTCTTGCGCGTCGGCACCCACAGCGGCGTCCACATCTCGACGAAGTCGCCGGCGTAGCGGGCCATCACCAGCTCGATCGCCTCGCCGACCACCGCCGCCCGGTCCGTGACGTCGGCGCCGAAGAGCGTGCGGCCGACGATCTCGAGGGTCAGGGCCATGAGGTCGCTGTGGACGTCGCGGACCTCGCCGTCGGCCCAGCCCGCGACCATCGCCTCGGCGAGGCCGCTCATCTCGGCGGTGTAGCCGGCGATCCGCTTGCGGTGGAAGGCCGGCTGGATGAGCCGCCGCTGGCGCTTCCAGAAGCTCCCCTGGCTGGTCAGGAGGCCGTTGCCGAGGAACTCCGAGAGGCGCCGCGTGTAGGTGTCCTTGGTGAAGCGCTGGTGCTGCTTGACCAGGACCTCGTCGATCAGCGCCGGGTCGTTGAGAACGTAGAGGTGGACGTTGAGGATGCGCAGGCGGAGGATCGGCTCGCCGGTCGCGGCGAGGCGATCGACGTAGCTCAGCGGGTCGTCGCGGAGCGCGTCGAGGCGCTCGCGGAAGCTCCCAGGTGCCCGTGGGGGCCGCGGACCTCGGCGCGTGCTCGTGGATGCCATCACGGCGCTATCCTACGCGATCACGCCGGGGAATCTGTCAGCGCCGCGGACACGCGGCAGGGCCCGCGTACAGGCGCCGCACGCCCCAAAGCGGCCTGCGACCTGCCCTCGATCAGACCGAGAGCTCGACGCCCGCCTCATCACAGAGCGTCTTCATCGGCGGCCGCGCGGCGGCCGGGAGGTGGCGATAGATCCACCGCGCCATGTCGACGTCGTGGAGGCGACAGGCCGCGCGACCCATCACCTCGAGGGCCTCGATCGTCCGCTCGCTCTCATAGCTCGCGCTCGCCAGGCGGTAGGCCTCGGCGTGATCGCCCTTCTGTTCGGCGACCCGCGCCTGGTGGACGAGATCGCGGGCGCCGTCGCTGGCCGTCTTCGCCGCCGCGGGCGGGGCCGGCTCCGCGCCGGGGCTCGGTCCGTTCGCCTTGGTGATGAAGCCGAGGCCGCCGCTGGTGTAGAGCACGACCGCGACGACCGCGAGCGCGGCGACGACCCAGAGCCAGTAGCTCGAGCCGCTCTCCGCGTCCTCCTGGCCGAAGCCGGGGCTCGACCCGGCGCCCGACGGCGCGGGCGCGGACGCGGAGCCCGAGGGCGCCGGCTCCGACGCGGGCTCCGGCTCGTGGTGGTCGTCCGAGCTCTCGATGTCGGCCTTCACCGTCGGCAAGCGGGCCGTCCGCGCGTTCTCGTCGGCGGAGAAGGACTCCGCCTCGCCCTCCTCGAGCGTGCCGCTGGCCCGCGCCGCGGCGGCCCCTCCGAGGCGCACCGTCGACCCCTCCGACGACACCGACGAGCGCCGGATCAGCAGCGGCGGCTGGGACTTCGCGCTCGGCTCCTCCTTGCGCGGCGCCTCCGGGCGGCGACGGACCTGGGTCTCGTCGGCGATCGCGTGCGGGGCCGTGTCGGAGCGCCGCTTCGTCGCCCGGACGACCGCGTGCCCGTCCTCGATCACGTCCGGCTTCCCCTCGACCGACTCGGTCGCCGGGAGCTCGCGGATGATCGCCCGCGCGCTCCCCCCGGAGGTCGACGCCGCGGACGCGAGCGGCCCCTCGTCGCCGCCGAGCTCGCCGCTGACCTCGTCCTCGGAGCTCGCCTCCATCGCCGCGGCCAGCTCGTCGACGCCCTCGTCCTCCTCAGGATCGAAGTCGTCCTCGGGCGACGCGGCCGGGACCGGCGCGGCGCTCTCTCCCGGCGGCGCCGAGGCGTCTGGCGGCGCGGCGCCCTCGCCCTCCTCGTCGCCCTCGAAGTAGGGCGAGGCCATGATCATCGTGTCCCCGCGCCCGCCGCCCCGCGGCCTCACGCGCTTGCCCTGGCCGCGACGCACCGCCGGCAGCCGCTTCGCCTTGACCGCCTGGAGGGCGTCGACGAAGGCGGTCATCGTCGGGTAGCGCGCCTCCGGCTTCTTCTCGAGCGCCTTGAGGATCACCTCCTCGAGCGCCTCGGGGATCTTCGCCGCCGGCGCGACCTCCCGCAGCGGCGGCACCGGGCTCATCAGGTGCATCGCCTCGAGGCGCGCCGCGTTGCTGTCGTCGAAGGGGACGCGCGCCGTCAGCAGCTCGTAGACGATCACGCCGAAGGAGTAGACGTCGGCGCGGACGTCGAGGCGCTCGCCGGTGCTGAGCTCGGGCGCGCCGTAGCGGGCGAGGCTCGCGACGTGCTCGCCGTTCTCGCGCCACTGCCGGCGGATGATCAGCTCGTCGACGGCGCTGTTGACCAGCTTGATCGACTGCTCCTTCGGCTGGCCGCGCAGGCAGTAGCAGTTGCTCGACTGCAGCGTGCCGAGCACGGGCCAGCTCCCCTCGAGGAGCATCTCGCGGTGATACTCGGCGATCAGCCGGCCGATCGTGACGACCAGCGTCCGCGCCTGGGCCCAGCGGAGGATCGTCCGCTTGCGCAGGAGCGCCGCGAGCGTGTCCCCCTGGAGGTGGGGCATGACGACGAAGATGTCGTCGTTGCTGAGGACGCCGACGTCGGTGATGTCGACGATGTGGCTGAGCGCCGAGCCGGGCGCCGGCACGACCTTGCTCCGCCGGAGGAGCCGCTGCCGGAGGTGCGGCATGGTCCGCGAGTCGAAGGAGAGGTCGGGGATGAGGACCTTGACCGCGACCTTCTTCCGGGTCGCCATGTCCTCCGCGAGGTAGACCGCCCCCGTCGATCCCTCGCTGAGCTCGCGGAGGACCTGGTAGCGGTTCGCCAGGCGCTGGCCGAGGATTTTCGCGGCGGCCATGAGTTGGGCGAGGATAGCGCGAGCCGGCCGAGAAACCTACGATCCGGCCATCGCGGCGAGAACATCGCCCCGGGGCTCAGGCGCGCCCGTCCGGCGCGGGCCTGTCGGCGGCCCCGCGGCGGACAGGCGCGCCAGCGACCCTCGCGGACCTCTTCGTTGTATGTGCGAGGGCCTGGCCCGAGAACGCCGAAGGCCCGGCGCGGGGCCGGGCCTTCGTCAGGTGCGACTTCGCCGCTGCTTCCTACAAGGGCGGGTCCGTCTGGACGTTGCGGTTGGCCAGGACTGCGTCCGGGTAGTCGTCGAAGTCGATGTACCCGTCCTCGTTGACATCAACACACGGCGGGAGCTCGGCGCCGATGTACTGCTTGCCCTCAGCGGGCGGATCGTTCAGATCCCAGTCGGACTTGCGAGTGTGGCTGACGCACACCGCCCCGTCTGCGTTCCACATCGCTTCGATCGGCCACGTCGTGTCCGGCGCCATGAGCCCCGCGGCGTCGTACACGTCGATCGACGTCCCGTTGCGCGTCGTCGGGATACCGACCCCGGCATAGTCAGCGCGCTTCATGCGAGTGCACGCCTGGTGCAGGACGCTGCCGTCGACGCCGTTGATGTCCGCCCCCGGGATATAGCCCCAGGAGGCGCAGTCGCCGAGAGCCGTCCCCAAACAGCCCCAGGTCGTGTTATCGGTCGTCGTCGATACGCGGTCACCGGTCACGGGGTCCCAGTCACCGCGAAGCTGGACCGCCTTCGTGCCGTTCTCACACGAGTTGAACCAGCCGCCGCTGGGCAGCTCCCGCTGCTTGACCGTCGCGAGGATCAGCCCCCCGGGCGCCGTCTCGATCTCGGTCAAGCTCTCCTCGTAGAGGCTCGTCGTCTCGTCCTCGTTGTCGATCTCGAACTCGAAGCGCATGTCCTCGAGCTCGGTGCCCGAGAGCGGATCCCCCTGCGGATCGTCGGCGACGACCTGGTTCGCCACCACCCGGAGGTTGTTGAGCGCGGTGCCGTTGAGCTTCGCCCCGTTGAGCTTGCAGCCGTTGAGCTTCGACCCGTTGAGCTTACGCCCGTTGAGCTTGCGCCCGTTGAGCTTGCAGCCGTTGAGCTCCCGAGCGTTTATCTCCCCTTTGCGCATCTGAATCCGACCGTCGTCGTCGACCCAGTCACCGAGCAACTCGGTGTCATAGGGGCTCGGACCGTCGTCGGTGTCACAAGCGATTGCGAGCATCGCACCAACAAGCGTAATGGTGAGCGTTGTAGCTCTAGTTTTTATCATCTCTACCTCCCCATCTCCTCGTACCACAACGGTTGGTGGGTGTCCACCACATCTGGGGCTGTGCGCCCCCGGAGGTCCATCGAGGTCAAGGTGCCCAAGTCGGCGACGCGCAGATTCGTACGCCAGTCTGCGCGTCCCTGAACGACTCAGGAACGATCGACTTGTTGTAGACGACCACGTTCGAGGGATCGGAGAAGAACGCGCCTCCCCGCGCGCCGACTTCGCCATCTTTGCCCTCGAGCGATGTCCACTCATAGGCGTTGCCAACCAGGTCCTCTACCCCGAACGGGCTGCGGGCCCGCCCCTCGCCACCGACCTCATCAGGCCCGTTCGCCTCCGCGATCCGGTACGTCCGATCGTAGTTCCCGTCCGACGGCGCGAGCTTGTCGCCGTGCGGGTAGCGGCGCGCGTCCGCACCTCTGCTCGCGCGCTCCCACTCCCACTCTGTACAGATACGCGCGCCAGGGAGCCGACCGCTCGACGCGAGCCAACTCGCGTAATCCCGGGCCTGGAGGAAGGAAACGCCCGTCACTGGCCACTTCAGCCAGTCGTGCTCGCGCGAGCGCTCGCGCGCCTCGTAGACCATGTTCACCCCCCGCCGCAGAAGATGCTCCTTGTCGCCGACAAGGAAGCGCATCTCCCAGCCCCCGTCTGCGATCCTCCGCAGTGAGAGCTGCTCTGACTGCGGCAGCGCCTCATCCTGCTCCGCGGGCGCGAGCGACTCCAAGTACTCGATCCACTGCGAGACGGTCACTTCGTTCTTGCCGACGAGGAAGCCGCCTGTCGACACCTGGTGGAGCGGTTGCGCGTAGTAGAACGGCTGGCGGAGCGTCTCGTCATCGGCGCTCCCGAAGAGGAAGCGCCCTGGCGGGACATAGATGTAGCCGCCTGGCACCGCGTCCTTCGGCGGCATGTCGAAGCTGATCTCGAGTTCATCGTCGCGTTCGACGACCAGCGGATAGCGGACAGCGACTCCGTCGTACGAGAAGGTGAGGAGATACGAGCCGGGGGAAACCTCTGCGCGGTCGATCGGCGTCTCACCGAGAGTCCGCTCATCGACGAGCCGAAGGACGTCTCCCTCACCCTGCTCATACTTGGCAATGTCGACGACAGCACCGCGCGGTCGCACCGCGACACGAACGAGCCCAGGAGCGCTCCAACGCCGCGCGTAGGCTTCATCCATGTCATAGATCCCCAGACGCTCGCGAAGCTCTTCAACGCGACGGGGGTCATGCTCCTGCTCAGCGAGCAAGGCCCGCTCGTAGAGCGTCTCGGCGAGGAGCTCACGCGCGTCATCACGATCGGGATCGAGGATCAGCGCGGCCTCCAGCTCGCGTAGAGTGTCCTTGTAGTGGCGATCGACATCCGCCGAGAGCTCGACCGCCTTCGCCCATGACTCCTCTGCCCCCGACTCGTGCGCGTCGAAGCGTCGAAACGCGTCGTGACGCTCCCTCCGGAGGGACTCCATGCTCGAGCGCGCCTCGTCGAGCGCCGCGTTCGCGTCTGCGAAGCGCTCCTCGACCTTCGCCTGCACCGCGCGGTACTCGTTGATCTTGACGACGCCGTAGACCGAGCCGAGGACCAGCGGGATCGCGACGAGCGCGGCCCGCCGGAGCTGGCGGCCGCGGGCGACGGCGCGGCGGCTCGCGGAGAGGAACTCGCGCTCGCGCGGGCGCAGGCTCGACTCGTCGAGGTAGAGGCTCGCGCGGGTCAGGGCGGCCGTCCCCCAGAGCGCGTCGCGGGGCTTGCCGAGGCGCTCCCACTCGCTCGCCGCGGTCTCGAGGGAGTGGAGGAGGATCCGGCCCTCGCGCTCCTCGTCGAGCCAGCTGCGCAGGGTGCCCCAGCCGCCGATCAGCGCCTCGT
>JAGQIT010000883.1 GCA_020431135.1 Myxococcales bacterium
GAAGGCGGCTTCCTGCTGGCACTCTGGGACATCCCGGGGGCGCGACGGGCCCTGACCTCCGCCATCCGCGCGAGCCTCGCGAAGGACGCCCTGGTGCCGCTCGTGGCCTCCCTGACGCTCACGGCGCTCTGCGACCTGGCAGAAGGGAGCTTCGAGAGCGGGCTCGCCGCCATGAACGACGCAGACCGGTTCTACCGGCAGATCAGCGAGGGCAGGGGACGCAACCCGTGGGGGCCGTGGGTCCGTCTGCCGCTGACCCTCCAGGAGCAGCGCTGGGACGAGGCGCGCGAGCATCTGGCGGGCATCCCGAGCCTCCCGTGGCCCGCGCCTCACGCGCTGGTCTCCCTGCAGATCGCGGAGGCCGCGGCTTCCGAGGGGCCTGCGGATCTCGCCGCCCAGGTCCGCGAGGAGCTCGGCTGTCTGTTGGCGACCCGGAAGACCTGGAGGGTGTGAGCGGACTGTCCCTCGGGTCGCGGTAGGGTTGCCGAGGAGGACGCATGCCGCTGCTCGCGCTGCTCGCTGTCGCCCATGGGGGCATGGGGACGCCCTACGTCATCCGGCAGGTGGACGACCTGGACGACTACGTCTTCGACGGCGCCATCGACGACTGGCGTGGCGTGCGTCCCATGCGGGTGACCGTGAAGAACAGGCCCGGGAACCACCTTCCGGCCACCGCGTCGGTGTGGCTCGCCTGGGACGCGGCCAACCTCTACGTCGCCGCGCGCCTCCCCGACGACGACCTCTTCACCGAGTTCACGCAGCAGGACGACCCGCTCTACCGCCAGGAGGCCTTCGAGCTCTTCGTCGCCGCCGACGGCTCGGGCAGCCGCTACCTCGAGTACCAGGTGTCGGCGCGCGGCGTGACCTTCGACGCCCGCTTCCCGCAGTACCGCCGCGGCGACGAGGCCTGGGACTCGCGCTGGCGGACGGCGGTCGCCGTCGACGGGACGATCGACGAGCCGGGCGATCGCGACCGCGGCTGGACCGTCGAGGTCGCGCTCCCCTGGGACGAGCTCTGCGCCGAGACGGCGCTCACCTGCGATCCTCCGCCGGCGGCCGGCGCCCGCCTGCGGATCAACGCCTTCCGGATCGAGCGTCCGGGGCGCAAGGGCATGGTCGGCCTCGCCCTCAGCCCGACCCTCCGCCCCGACTTCCACGCCTGGGAGAACGCCGCCGAGTTGGAGCTCCGCTGATGCGCAAGACCGCGATGAACCGCCTCTCCCTCGCCGCCGCGCTCGGCCTGTCCCTCGGGTCAGCCTCCTGCGCGGGCCCGTCGTCGACCGGCGAGCGCCGGCCGCGGACCCAGACCGCCGAGGTCCTCCCCGACGGGGCGACCGACGTCGAGCTCGGCGACATGGCCGGGATCCGCAGCCGCTTCGTCGAGGCCCGGCTGTCGACGGCGCCGGCCAAGCAGTACAGCGTCTCGCACGAGCACGACCTCCGCCCCGGCGAGGAGCGCCTCGCCGCCGCCTTCACCAAGCGCGGCCTCCGCCACGAGCCCGGCCTCAGCCGCATGGCCCGCGAGCTCGCGCGCACGGCCCCCGACCGCTACCACATGCCGAGCTCGCTCATCGAGGGGCTGATGATCTGGGGCGGCCAGGTCGAGCCGCCGCCGCGGATCGCCATCGTCGAGATCGCCGCCGACTGCGGCGAGCACCCCGACGCCGACGGCTGCGCCGAGGCCTACCAGGCGCTCGCCGGCGAGATCGAGACGCTGCGCCCCGAGGCCGACGTCGACGGCTGGTTCGGCGTCGGCATCCACCGCCTCGACAGCGGCCTGTCGCGCTTCATCGTCGCCGGCACCGAGCGCACCGTCAGCCTCGATCCCCTCCCGCTCGAGGTCGCCTCCGGGGCGACGATCAAGATCGGCGGCCGCCTCCTCAGCAAGCGCGAGAACCCGCGGGTCGAGGTCATCGATCCCAAGGGCGAGTGGCGGCCGACGGCGATCCGCGGCGGCAAGACCCGGGGCGCCCGCTTCACCGCCGAGGTCCCCTGCGGGCCGGACGGCGGCCACCGCATCGAGGTCCTCGCCGACGGCCCGCACGGCCCCGAGATCGCCGCGAACTTCTCGGTCTTCTGCGGCGCCCAGGCGCCGCGGACGATCACCTTCATGGTCGAGGACGTCGAGCCCGGGGTCGACACCGCGGTGATCGAGCGCGCCAACTTCGACGCCGTCAACCAGGCGCGGACGCGCCGCGGCCTCCAGCCGCTGCGGTGGAGCAACGCCGCCGCCGAGGTCGCCCGCGCGCACAGCCAGGACATGGCCCACAACGGCTTCCTCGGCCACCGCTCGCCGACCACCGGGATGGCCGGCGATCGCTTCGAGGCCGCCGGGATCAAGGCGCTGCGCCTGCGCGAGAACGTCGGCCGCGGCTACGGCCCCGTGACGATCCACGAGGCGCTGATGAACAGCCCCGGCCACCGCATCAACGTCCTCGCCGACGACGTCACCGAGGTCGGCATCGGCGCGGTGATCGGCGCGCCGGAGTCGGAGGTCGCCGGCGCGCCGCGGCCGATCTTCCTGACCCAGAACTTCATCGCGCCCCCCGAGGCCGCGCCAGACGACCCGGTCGCCGAGGTCCGCCGCCGGGTCGACGAGCGCCGCCAAGCCGCGAAGGTCGGCCGGATCGCCTGGGATGCGACGCTCCAGGGGATCGCCCAGCGCTACGCCGAGGGCGTCGCCAACGGCACCGAGGACGCCGCCCGCGACCAGCTCAACGCCGACTTCCAGGCCAGCGCCTACGCGGCGATCGAGACGCAGAAGGTCACCGCCAACGACTTCTCGGCCTTCGCCACGCTCGACCTCTGGGACGCGCCGAAGATGGCCGACGGCGTCGGCGTCGGCATCGCCGCGATCACCAAGGGGCCGAAGCAGGGATCGCTGGTGATGATCGTCCTCCTCGCCGACAGGACCGCGCCCGCGAAGAAGGGCCGCTGACCCGCGCACCTCCGCGCGGGGCGGAGCGCGACCGCGCGGCGCGGGTCTCTTCGCGCGTCGATCCTCGCCATCGCGGACCCCCGTGACGGCGCGCCCCGCGTCGTGACCTTTCGTCGCGTCGCTCGGGATCACCGGGCTAGGCCGGGCCTTTGGGGCATACTCGGTGGGTGGGTGTGGTCAGACCTGCGGAGGCGATTTCGCCGATTGCGCCGCTCGGGCCGATCGGGCCGGTCGTGCCTATCGACGCGACCGTCGAGGCGGCCAAGCCTACGCTCGAGCGGGGTCTTGAGCGCACCCAGGCCGACACCAGCGCACAGGAGGCCGACGCCCGCCGACCGAGCGCGGCGGCCCGGATCGGCCGCTTCCAGATCCTCCACGAGATCGGCGCGGGCGGGATGGGGGTCGTCTACGCGGCCTACGACAGCAGCCTCGATCGCAAGGTCGCCCTCAAGCTCCTCCTGCGCAGCGACAGCCACTCCCGCGCCGGCGAGCGCCTCCAGCGGGAGGCCCAGGCGATGGCCCGGATCTCCCACCCGAACGTCGTCCACATCTACGACGTCGGCGAGCACGACGATCAGATCTACGTGGCGATGGAGTTCATCGACGGGGTCAAGCTCAGCGACTGGCTCGCCGAGAACTCGCCGAGCTGGTCGGAGATCCTCGACGTCTTCATCGCGGCGGGGCGCGGCCTCCAGGCGGCGCACGAGGCCGGCGTCGTCCACCGCGACTTCAAGCCCGACAACGTCGTGATGCGCCGGCGCGCCGACGGCGACACGCGGCGACCGCAGCCCAAGGTGCTCGACTTCGGCCTCGCCGCCGTCGCCCTCGAGGAGCCGGAGGAGGCGACGACCCGCCCCGAGGAGCTGTCGCTCAGCGTATCGACGCGCCTGACGATCACCGGCTCGCTGATGGGGACGCCGCGCTACATGTCCCCGGAGCAGTTCGCCAGCGTCCCGAGCGAGCCGCGCTCCGACCAGTTCAGCTTCGCCATCGCCCTCTACGAGGCGCTCTACGAGCAGCACCCCTTCGCCGGCGAGGACTTCAGCGAGCTGCGCGAGGCCGTGCTCAACGGCGAGCTGCGCGAGCCGCCGGAGTCAGAGATCCCGCCGTGGATCTTCGAGGTCCTCGCCCGCGCCCTCCAGCGCGTCCCCGGCCACCGCTTCGCGTCGATGGAGGAGCTCATCGCCGCGATCCAGGACCACCCCGAGCGCGTCGATCCCGACCTCGATCGCACGGTCGCCATGCGCCAGCGGATCCGCCTGCTGTCGGCGCTGACGATCGTCGCCGTCGGCTTCTTCGCGATCCTGATCTACCTCCGCCTCTTCAGCGAGGCCGGGGTCGCCGAGTACGCCTTCTGGTCGAAGATCGCCTTCGCCAGCGGCGCGCTCGCGGTGATCGCCGCGCTCCGCAGGGTCTTCGACCGCAACGGCTACAACCGCCGCTTCGCGATGATGATCGTGACGCTCGCCGCCGCCGCGATCATCCTCACCGTCGTCGCCCAGGCCGACGGCCTGTCGACCGACAGGGCCGATCGCTACATCCTCGCGGCGATCAGCCTGTGCTTCCTCCAGGCGAGCGTGAGCGTCGATCGCCTCTACCTGTGGATCGCGCTCCTCGGCGTCGTCGGGGTCGCCGTCAGCTTCGCCGCGCCCTTCGTCGCGTCGCTCGCCCTCGGCGTCGTCGTCCTCGTCAGCACGGCGACCGCCACCCTCACCTGGCGCAGACGTCGGCGCCGCTCGGCCTCGGGCACCCTCTCGGGGCGGCTGTCGACGAGCGCCTCGCTGCGCCGGACCGGCAGCAGCCGAAACAGCACGCAGCCCTGAGCCTGCGCCGCGACTTGCGGTACAACTCGGGGTCGAGGCCCGGCGATGAACACCTTCGACGACCCACGGATCGGGCAGACCTACCGGCGAAACGCCCGCTCACCGCGGCGCGCTCGGCTCCTCAGCCTCGTCTTCGGGGCGATCGATCGCCTCGGCCTCGGCCGCCCGCTCATGCGTCTGCTCGTCCGCCCGCGCGGCCGCCTGTCGCCGTCGGCGAACACCGCGGCGTTCGCCGGCTACACGCCGACGCGCCACGACGTCTTCATCTGCACCTACGCCAAGAGCGGGACCAACCTCCTCCTTCAGATGGTCCACCAGATCACCCGCGGCGGCGCCGGCGACTTCGAGCACATCCACGACGTCGCGCCGTGGCCCGACTCGATCCACCCGACCGGCGCGGACCTCGAGGACGACCATCATCTCCGCGCCGCGATCCCGCTGCGGGCGATCAAGACCCACCTCACCGCGGACCACGTCCCCTACAGCCCCGAGGCCCGCTACATCGTCGTCGTCCGCGACCCGCGCGACGTCCTCGTCTCCGCCTACCACTTCGCGCACAGCGTCGCCCAGACCCTCACCGACGCCCGCTTCACGCCCGCCGAGTGGATCGCCATGGCCCTCGCCGATCGCCTGACCTTCGGGTCATGGGCGGCGCACACCGCCTCGTGGTGGCCGCTGCGTCGCCGCGCCAACGTCCTGGTCCTCAACTTCGCGGCGCTCCTCCGCGATCCGGACCGGGCGATCCGCCGCGTCGCCGCGTTCGTGGGCGTCGACCTCGACGACGAGGCCTTCGCGCGGGTGCGCGAGCGCTGCTCCTTCGCGTGGATGCGGGCGCACGACGCCGCCTTCCGCCCGCCGCTGCCCCCCCTCCCCGGGCGGCCGCCGCCGGTGATGGTCCGCGCCGGGAAGGTCGGCGAGGCCAGTGCGTTCACCGACCCGGCGACGCTCGCCGAGCTCGAGGCGTTCTTCGCCGCCGAGCTCCGCCGCCGCGGCAGCGACTTCCCGCTCGCCGCCCTCCTCGCCGGCGAGGCGCTCGACGACGACGACGCAGCCGCCGGGCCCGACTAGGCTGACGCTCGACTCCGCCCACGCGGCCGCGCGCCCGCGCGCAGAGGTCTACACGCGACCTGTAATCGGCGGGTCCGCGGCCGTAATCGGCCTGTAATGATCGCAGCGGACCCCCCGCGCCGCTCTACCCATGGGAGACCCGGCACCGACGAACCCTCGGCGCCGCGACGACCTCCCGAGGGTGAACAGCAATGATCGAACCAAACCAGTACGCAGCCTCCCGGACGCAGGTTCTCCAGTTCGGAGACACGCTCCTCGGCGAGCCCGTGAGCGGCGCGGCGCGGCGCATCCGCGACGGCGAGACGATCGACCACTACATCGTCCTCGACGTTCTCGGCGCCGGGGCGATGGGCGAGGTCTACCTCGCGCTCGACGTGAAGCTCGACCGCAACGTCGCGATCAAGGTCCTCCACGCCGACCGCGGGCCGAGCGGGCTCCGCTTCCTCCGCAGCGAGGCCCTCGCCCTCGCCCAGCTCGCCCACCCCAACGTCGTCGCCGTCCACGACGTCGTCAGCGACGGCGACGAGCTCTACGTGGTCATGGAGTACGTCCCCGGGCGGACCCTCGCCGACTGCCTCGGCGAGGCGCCGCGCGACTGGCGATCGATCGTCGGCCTCTTCATCGACGCCGGCCGCGGCCTCGCGGCGGCCCACGCCGCCGGCCTCGTCCACCGCGACTTCAAGCCGGCGAACGTCATGGTCTCGGTCGACGAGCAGGTGAAGGTGATGGACTTCGGGATCGCCTGCGCGACGACCGACAGCGTCGACGGGATCCCGACGGCGAGCGCCTTCGTCGGCGACGGGCCGCAGCCGGTCAGCACCGCGGGGATCCTCGGCACGCCGCGCTACATGGCCCCGGAGCA
>JAGQIT010000884.1 GCA_020431135.1 Myxococcales bacterium
CCCGGCTCGAAGGTCGCGATCCAGGTCCACTACCACCCGGTCCAGGGGGCCGACCCCGATCAGTCGCTCGTCCAGATCCGCACCGCGGAGACCGTCGATCACCCGGCCTACGTCCTCCCCCTCGCCAACCCGCTGTGGATGCTCAACCTCGTGCCGATGTCGATCCCCAAGGGGCAGAGCGACGTCCGCCACACCTTCGAGATCGACATCCCGGCGGCGATCGACTTCCTCTTCCCGAACTCGAGCTTCGGCCTCGACGGCCCGGTCGAGGTGTCGATGGCCGGCCTCCACATGCACACGCTCGGCACCCGCGGCAGCCTCCACGTCCGCCGCGGCGGCGACGAGGCCGACCAGGAGTGCCTCGTCGACGTCCCGCGCTGGGACTTCAACTGGCAGGGGACCTACCAGTTCTCGGAGCGCGTCACCGTCCAGACCGACGACACGATCTTCCTCGAGTGTCACTTCGACAACTCGAACGGCGACAAGAACGTCGCCTGGGGCGACGGCACCGAGGACGAGATGTGCCTCGGGATCCTCTACGTCAGCGAGCCGTAGCGGCGCTCACGCGGCGCGGCGCCCGTCGCCGCTGTCGTCTGCCATCGACATGTCTTGATGGACAGGCTCCTGCGCGCGCCCTCGGGAGGCTGCCCGAGTGCTCGACACGCGCTCGCGCGCCGCGATCGTCGGTCTCCTCGGCTCCGTCAGAGCGCCGCTCGGCCGGGCGTACCGCGGGCTCGGACGGAGCCGAGAGGGTCGACGAGGGCAGGAGAGAGCGCGCGCGCGTCGAATACTCGTGCGCCTCTCAGGCCGCGAATGGATCGGCGAAGAGCTCCTCGTTGAGCAGGAGCCGCGCGTCGCTGCGCGGCGAGGGCGGGATGAACCAGTCTCCGCCCTGCGGCGTCGCGCGCAGGAGCTCGAAGTCCGCGGTGTGCGTGCCGCTGTCGAGGAAGAGCGACTCGCCGGGGTGGAGCGGGAAGGTGATGTGCGCGTGGCGCATCGGGTTGCTCAGGCTGCGCTCGGTGGCGATCGTCCGCGTGCCTCGCTCGCCGACGGCGTAGAGCCGCCAGCGCGGGACGCTGCGGTAGAAGATCATCGAGATGTAGTAGGTGACGCTGCGGCTCGCCGGCGCGTTGGTGGCGATGTGGAGCGGCCTCGTGTCTTGGCGTTGGAGCCGGCGAAAGCCGGTCTTTACCTGGGTGCTCACGGCGATGAACCTCCCCTCAGCGGCGGGAATCGTCGAGCTGCGCATGGCGGTGCCCGGGTGCGTGTGACGTCTCGTCGGCCTCGGCGCGGAGAACGACGAAGGCGATCGCGGTGAGGATGGCGAAGGTCAGGACCATCAACGCTGCGTCGAGATCCTGGCGGGTGAGGGTGACGGCGAAGGCGAGCGTGAAGACGGCGAGCGCGGCGACGAGCTCGAGCTGGAGCCCCGGCGACGAGGCGTCGCGCTCGCGGGCGTCGGGGCGCGTCGGTCCTCGAGGCGGCCGCGGATCGACGCGCGGGGCGCAGGAGCGCGGCATGATCGTCGGCGGCGTGTGGCGGCTGAGTCGACCGTAGGGGATCGCGTCGCGGCCGGCGGGACACGGCGAGCGCAGGTCGTCGAGGACGCGGGCGCGCGTGCGGGGTGCGTGGGTCTCGGTCATCGGGGGTCTCCAGCTCGGGCGCGGCGAGGTGCCTCGCCGTGCTCTCACCTCCTACACACGGCCCGATGCGCCGGGGTCACAGCGCGGCGTCGACTTTTTTGTGCGCGCGGGCGCACGCGCGGGCTCGCGCCGCGGACCGCGGGCCCGTGGTCTTGTCATCGAGCCGACGACGGGTCGTCTACGACGCGGGCGGGCTGCTCGCGTGGTCGATCCACGCGCGCACCAGGTGGACCTGGCGAGGCGCGCTCCACGGGCCGTCGCTGGCGAAGCACCAGCCGTTGAGCCACAGCCGCGCGCCGCGGAGGCGGGCGAGGCGGCCGTGGAGGTAGAGGAGATCGCCGCCGTGGGCGCGCAGGAGGTCGCGGAGCGCCTGTCGTCGAGGACCTGCCCAAAGAGCCAGGCGGTAGGCCGGCGCGCCGTCGATCTCGAGGCGCTCAGCGAGCTCCCCGAGGAGCTCGACGCCGACCCGGGTCGCTCCCGCCTCGCCGCCGACGTGCACCCTGGCGCCCCGCAGGAGCGCCCCCCAGGCGGGCGCGAGGCACTCGAGGGGCTGCCGACGGCGCTCGAGCACCACCCCGACCGCCTCGCCGCCGACGGGCTCCGGGGCCTCGAGGAGTCGCCGGAGCTGGCGCTGCGCGTGGCCGAGGATCGCCGCGCGATCCCAGGCGACGAGCCCCTGCTCGGCCGCCAGCACCTCGCCGATCGCGTCGGCCCGGAGCGCGAGGAGATCGAGTATGTCGCGGAGGCGCGCGCGCGCGAGGGCTGCCAGGCGCTCGCGCACCGTCGCCTCAGCCCTGCGCGGGATCGCCCGCGAGCGCGCCGCCGAGGAGCGCGGCGAGCCCGGGGAGCGCGGCGTCGCTGCGCTCCTGGACCTCGGCGTGGGAGAGCCCGACGACGCCAGCGACGTTGGTCACCACCGCGATCCCGAGGATCGACGCCCCGTGGGCGGCCGCGAGGATCGCCTCGTAGGTCGTCGACATCCCGACCGTGTCGCCGCCGAGGCGGCGCAGCGCCTCGGTCTCCGCCGGCGTCTCGTACTGCGGCCCCGAGACGTGGGCGTAGACCACCTCGCGGAGGCGCCCGCCCTGGCCGAGCCCGAGCTCGGCGGCGCGGGCCTGGAGGCGCTCGCGGTGGGCCGGCGTGTAGAGGGCGCCGCAGGGGATGAAGCGCGGCCCGACCAGCGGCGTCGGCCCGAAGAGGTTGATCTGATCGCGGATGATCGCCAGCTCGCCGGGGACCAGGAGCGGGCTGAGGCCGCCGGCGGCGCAGGTGAGCGCGACCCCGCGGGCCCCGCACTCCAGCATCGCCGCGAGGGCCGCGGTGCAGACGCTGATCGGGTGGCCCTCGTAGGGGTGGATCCG
>JAGQIT010000885.1:0-1622 GCA_020431135.1 Myxococcales bacterium
ACTCACCGCGAGGCGGGCGTGTGGTGGCCGGGACGACCTCGGGACGGGCGCACCTACGTCCGGTGTCGCGGTGAAGGCGCCCCGACGCCACCCACGCGTACCGAACCCATAAGCGCGACGCCGCTGCTGCGCCCCGATGCTCGTCGCCCGCGACCTCGAACGACCTCGCGGCGCTTCGACATACTAGCGTGTCGCTACGGACAGGCGTGTGGAGCAGCGTCATCTCGGCGCCGCCGCTGCGCCCCGGTGTCGGCGCCCGCCCCCCCCAACGCCCTCACTGCGCCGCCACGCGCCAGCGCCAGCATGTCTCCACAGACAGGTGTTCCCGTCACACGGGCACCGCACCGAAGGCGGCGCACCGACGAGCGTACGGAAGAATGCCTGTCCGAGCGGCCGTCAGCGCGGCGCCCGGGCGACGCCGACGAGCCCCGGGCGCACGAGCCACGGCAGGCCGAGCGGGCGCTCCTCGAGCGCGGCCGTGTCGTAGCCCGCGGCCTCGAGGTGCCCGCGGGTGTCGCGGGCCGGGTCGCAGCCGCCGAGGCAGGCCTTCCAGATCGGCCGCAGCGCCCGCTGGGCGGCCGCGTGCCCCGGGGTGCCGGCGACCACGTGCTCGGCGACCAGGAGCGGCCCCGCCGGCCGGAGGATCCGCCGGACCTCGGCGAGGAGCTCGGGGATCCGCTTGACCGAGCAGAGGACGAAGGTGAGGACCGCGACGTCGACGCTCGCGTCGTCGATCGGCAGGCGCCGCGACCCCGACATCTCGATCAGCTCGAAGGGCCGCCCCCAGGCCTCGAGGCGCCGGCGAGCGACCCGGGCGAGCCCCTCGCTCGGCTCGACCGCGACCAGGGAGCTCACCTCGTCGCCGTAGTGCGGGAGGTTGGCGCCGGTGCCGAAGCCGACCTCGAGCACGCGGCCGCGGGCCTGCGGCAGGAGCTCGGCGCGGAGCGGCTCGACGCCGGCCATCGCCCCGTCGAGGATGCCCGCAAGGACATGCTCTTCGTACCAGGTCTTCAAGCGCCCCGTGCGGCCGGCCATCGCCGCGACTCTCGCACGCCCGGCGCATGCGGAGAAGTCACCGCCTGCGACGCAGACGCCCCCTGGCGTGGCCGCGCCGGGCGCCGAGGAGATCTCGGGATCGCCCCCCGCGCCGGATCCCTAGGGCAAGTCGAGAGAGGGCGCAGAGCGCCTGGATCCGCCCATCTCACGCCTGCGCCATGTGCGCTTTTTCTCCCAAGGCGGGCGAAGGCGCCCTTGGAGGCGCGGTTTTTTCAAGTATGTTGCGCGCGCGTGACCCCCACGGCGCACGCCCGCGCGACAAGGAGCGAACCAGGATGCGTACCCACCTCTCGCTGATCTCCTCCCTCTCGCCCGCCGCGCTCGCGCTCGGCCTCGCCCTCACCGGCTGCGCCGGCGGAACTGAGCACGGTGACACCGAAGACGTCGTGTTCTCCGGCGCCGGCTCGGACACGACCACCGACGACGGGACCACCGGCGCGACCACGGCGGCGACCGACACCACCGGCGACGCGACCACCGACACCACCGGCGAGAGCGCGAGCGGCTCGACCGGGACGACGGAGGAGCCGACGACCACCGCCGCCTCGACGACCGACGACACCGAC